>JANXXV010000252.1 GCA_025350445.1 Bryobacteraceae bacterium
GCGCGGCTATCGCGACACCGCATGGGCAGTCTTCGCGCAGGATACCTGGCGGTTGAACAAGCGGCTGACTCTCGACTACGGGCTGCGCTACGAGTACAGTGCGCCGTGGACCGAGGTGAACAACAAGCTGGCAAACTTTGCGCCGGGTAAGGGCATCGTTACCCCGCGGACTTCGGGATGGGATGGACTCTATCAACCGGATCGGAACAATTTCGCTCCCCGCTTAGGATTCGCTTATGACGTGACGGGCCGGGGCCGGACCGTTGTGCGGGGTGGATTCGGCGTACTATATGAAACGCTGTTGCAGGCAAGCACAGTGCAGCGGATCGAAAACAATCCGCCGTTTTCCAGCTCCGCGGTCACTAATTCACCTACCCCGTTTTCAACCTTTAGCACGGTAGCTTCGCGGACGCTGCTCGATCTGCTTGCCGCGGCACAGCCTTCCCGGTCGCTCGCGTCCATTCCGTCCAATCTGCGGAATCCTTACAGCCTGCAATACAGCCTGGATATGCAGCAGGCCTTGGGACAAACCTGGTTGGTGGAATTGGCCTACCGTGGGACTCGCGGCGTTCGCTTGCCGTTGAACTACGACATCAATCAAGTACCGCTGGGATTGGCGGTTCCCGTGCGGCCTTATCCGGCATTCGATTCCATCAATCAATACGCCAACATCGGAGTTTCGACCTACCACAGCGTGCAGGTGAAGGTGGAACGCAGGTTCCATGCGGGCTTGAATCTGCTTGCCGCTTATACGTGGTCGAAGTCGATCGATAATGCCAGCGACTTCGGCTCCGGCGACGCCAGCGAACATGTGCTGAACAGCTATAACCTTCGCGGGCAGCGGGCGGATTCCAGCTTCGATATCCCACACCGCTTCACCGCCGCTTTCAACTACGCGATTCCCGCACAGACGTTGAAGGCGCTGCTGGGCGGCTGGCAGGTGAACGGCATCGTCACCGTGCAATCGGGACAGCCCTTCACCCCCTACACCAGCCAGTTCGATACCTACCGCGGCGAAGCCTACAACAGGTTGAACGTGGTGGGAAACCCCAACCAGAACGTCCCTTCCGGCCGCGCCTACAATCCGGCGGCGTTCGCGTTGCCCGCGGTGGGAACGTTTGGGAACAGCGGGCGGAACATCATCCGTGGCGATGGCTTTCGGACTGCGGATCTTTCTCTCTTCCGAACTTTCCAGGTCAAGGAGCTCCTGAAACTCCAACTGCGATTCGAGGCTACCAACGCGATGAACCAAGTGAATTTTCAGGGACCGGTAACCAACCAATCCACGCAGCCGGGAGCCTATGTGGCTACGGCAATTCCACGAACGCTGCAATTGGGAGCAAAGTTTAGCTTCTAATTGCGGTATAACTCGTTCGTGACTCGGCGACAGCTTTTACTTTCGATTGGGGCAGCGGCAACGCTGCGGGCTCAGCAGCGCTATCCGGGAGTAGCGTATCGGGATTACCCGCGCGTGCTGCCGGACTTTCTGGGTAAGCTGGCGGACGAGGCGTACCGGCGGCGCAATCGAGCGTTGGCGCAGCTTACCAGCGTGGACAGCATCCGGCAGCGGCAACGATGGGCCCGGGACACATTCTGGAAACTGGTAGGCGGAGTTCCGGAGCGGACCCCCCTGAATACCCGGACCGTCGATTCGTTCACCCGCCCCGGTTATCGAGTGGACAAATTGGTCTATGAGAGCCAGCCGGGTTTACACGTTGCAGCCAATCTCTATGTCCCCACCACCGGAAAGCCACCGTATCCGGCGGTTCTCTTTCAGATGGGCCACGCCCCGAACGGGAAGGCCTCGCCCACCTATCAACGCTGCTGCCAGGGGTTGGTGCAGCTCGGCTACATTGTGCTCGGGTTCGATCCCATGGGTCAGGGTGAGCGCATCTATTATCCGGATGCCTCCGGAATTCGCACCCGCTTGCCATCCGCCGATGATGAGCATTCGCTCGCCGGGCGGCAATTGCTGCTGGCGGGTGATTCCGCCGCGCGCTTCCAGTTGTGGGACGCGGTGCGTTCGCTCGATGTATTGGCATCGCATCCGCTGGTTGATCCCGCAAGAATTGCCACATCCGGGCAGTCCGGCGGCGCCACGTTGAGCATGTTTCTGGTTGCCGTGGACGACCGCATCGCGGCATCCGTGGTTTGCAGCGGGAACACTGAGAACGTAGCGTGCCGTGACTTCGTCTCACCCGGCTCTACCGACGATGCCGAACAAAACTTTCCAGGATCGGGACCACTGGGGTGGGACCGTTGGGATCTGTTCTATCCCTTCGCGCCCAAGCCGATGTTGATTACGGTGAGCGACAAAGACTTCTTCGGAACCTATTCGCCAAACTATATTTCGAGCGGGTGGGAGGAGTTTCAGAAGCTGAAGAAAGTGTATGAAGTTATGGGTCACGGGAACCAACTAGCCTGGGGCGGGACGCCATTGCCGCACGGACTTTCGTACGATACGCGCCTGTTGATGTATGACTGGTTGGGCCGGTGGCTGAAGGCCGGGGGCGAGGGGATCAAAGAAGAACCACCCACGCGTTTGGAGCCTGATGAAACGCTTTGGGTTTCGCCTAACGGTAACATGGTGCGCGGCTTTGCCGGCGAGACGCCGCACTCACTGTGCGTAAAGCGTCCGGTGCGGCGCGGAGCAGGCTCCGTTGCCGATCTATTGGCCGTGGTGATGCCCGGTCCCTCGATTCGCCCGGCGGTCTTGAAGAAGGTACCGTCGCAGGAGGCGGATATCGAAGCCGTGGAGATTCCGTCCGAACCGGGCGTGTTCCTGCCCGCGTGGATGTTCCGGCCGAAGCGTGCGGACCCATCCAAGCCGCTGCTGGTTTTGCTGGAGCCTCAAGGACGTCTTTCACGGTGGCACGAAGATGAGCTTTATCTGACTCTTGCCGGGAGGGGATATACGGTATGTGTGCCGGACTTGCGCGGCGTTGGGGACCTGACGCCGGCCCTCGGGCGCGGGGCGGCGCGACATGCGCTGGATCACAATAGCGAGGAGGAGTACGCCTGGTCGTCTTTGATCCTGGGACGGCCTTTATTGGGTCAGCGCGTTACCGATGTGCTGTCGGTGCTGCGGGCGGTGCGGGCGGCGGGAACGCGGGTGGTGTTGGCGGCACAGGGAAAAATGACTGTCCCGGCGCTGTATGCGGCACTGCTCAATGGAGAAGTCAGCGGCCTTTATCTTTCCGGCGGATTGGCTTCGTTTCGTAGTTTGGTGGAGACGGAAGAATACGCCTACCCGTTCGCCAATTTCGTTCCCGGCATAGCGGGATTTATGGATCTGCCGGAAATCGTCCGCAGCCTGGCGCCGCGGAGAGTCACGCTGGCGGGAACTGTGAATGCCTCAGGGCAGACGGTTGGAGCGGGCGTGGAGCGGAAGATGTACGACGACGCCCCGAATGTTTCCGTGCTGGATCGGGCTGCGTGGGATGTTGCGGCACTGGAAACTGCTGTCAAGTAGCGGAGGCTGGGGCCTCCGGGCGGGCGAGGGCGCCCGCCGTCCTGTCGCGTCAATATCCTACTGTGAATCGCTGTCGGCTGAAGTGCGGATGCTCCGCCTCATTGAGAATCGCTACCGCGAAATCTTCGGCGGAGATCTTGCTGTTGCCTGCTTCATCCACGATCAGCTGATCTGTGCCGGTGCGGAATTTGCCGGTCCGTTCGCCGGGTTCTATGAAGGCAGCCGGACTCACGTAGGTCCAATCGAGACCGGCATGCCGATAAATGGGAAAGGCATCCCGATGGGCCAGTGCAAGCTGCTTCCAGGCGGCGGGGAAATCGGGAGTATCCACTAACTGGACACCTGGCGCCACTTCCAGACTGCCCGCTCCGCCAACCACAATCAACCGCTTGGGATGTCCCGCAACCAGCGAGTGCGCCGCTGCCAGCAGCATCCGGGGATCCCCGTGACCTGGACCGTAGGCGCTAATCACTACATCTTTCCCAATAGCGAGCGACGCTACGCTCGCCGGGTCCATGATGTCGCCCTTCTCTAAAAAGAGGTTCTGGTTCACTTCCGTGAATTCGGAGGGCGCGCGGACCACTGCGGTCACTTCGTGTCCACGGCGAAGGGCTTCATCCAGAATTCGCTTACCAATCATGCCAGTTGCGCCGTACAAAGCGATTTTCAAGGTTGAGTCTCCAGGGCTGTTAGACGCCCTTCTGGATATCCCGATGCGTTTCTTTCACCTTGTAACCGGCTTTTTGCAACCGCTTGCGGATGTCCGAGGCGATCATTACCGAACGGTGATGCCCGCCGGTGCAGCCAAATGCGATGGTCAGGTAGCTCTTCCCTTCATTAATGTAATGCGGCAGAAGGTAAATCAAAAGCTGTGAAATCCGCTCAATGAACTCGATCGATTGTGGAAACGAACGGATATATCGCGCGACGCCGGCATGCTTGCCGGTCTTCTTCTTAAACTCCGGAATGTAATTCGGATTCGGCAGAAACCGGACATCGAACACCAGATCGCTGTCCGCCGGGACACCGTGGCGGTAACCGAAGCTGGTTACGTTCACCATGATTTGCGCGCCGGCGTTGGTTTCGCCAAACTTTTCCGTCACCACCGAACGCAGTTCATGAACGTTGAACTGCGACGTGTCTATGATGTGATCGGCCAGAGCGCGGATGGGAATCAACTGCTCGCGCTCACTGCGTACGCTTTTGGCGACCGAAGTGTGCGTACCCAACGGATGCGGACGGCGGGTTTCACTGAACCGGCGCACCAGCGAATCGTCACCTGCCTCCAGAAACACCAGCGTAGTGGGCAGGTCGCGTTTGATCCTCTTAAACAAAGCCGGGAAATGCTGCAAGGCTTCGCCTTCGCGGATGTCCACAACCAGAGCGGCTCTACGAATCGTCGGGGACTCCCGGGTCAACTCGGCGAACTTCGGGATCAGATCGATCGGCAGGTTATCTACCGCGTAGTAACCCAGATCCTCGAGACTCTTAAGAACAGTCCCCTTCCCCGAGCCGCTCAGCCCGGTGATAATCACCAGGTGAGAGCCCGGGGCTTTGATTTCCGGCTGACGCTTCGGTGGCAATCGTGTCAACTCTCGATCAGATCGAAGTGGCCGTCGGGCCGCCGGATCAGAACCGACAGACAGTCCATTTTGGCGTCCCGGTAGACAACATAGTCGCCGTCCTTGCCGATATCGAGGATCGCTTCGTCAAGCGTCATGGGCTTACGCGTGGATGCTTTGAAATCGACCCGGTAGACCGTCTTCGCCGATCCATTCTTCCCGGCCGCCGGTTCCGCCGCGGCGGCAATCGCCGCCGTGCCGGAATCCCCTTTAACCCACGGCGCTTTCGAGTTCTTATCCACATCCCGGCGCTTGGCGCGCAGCTTCAGCACCTGCTTCTCCAGCTTATCCAGCGCCGCGGTCATTGCCGTGTACTGGTCGCCGTCGTCAGCCGCGCCAACCAGCGAATGATCCATGTAGTTGACGGTGATCTCCGCGCTGTGGACGCCGCGTTTGCGGGCAAGGATGACGTGCGAACTCTTCTCTCCCTTGCCGTCGAGAATCGTGGCCAGCTTCTTGAATCTCGCTTCTATCTTCTCGGTCTGAGCCGGATAAAACTTCTCTTGTTTACCTTTGTAGGTGATATTCATGTGTACAACCTCCCAATGGCGCGCGGACTCTGGTCCCGGCCTGAGGATGCAAAATCAGTTACTCCCGTACGCGCCGTTGATGTGTGGAGGGAATCTTCATATCTTCCCTGTATTTTGCGACGGTGCGGCGTGTCACTTGGATACCTTCGCGCTGCAGTTGGGCGGTGATCTGCTCATCCGTTAATGGTTGCGCGGGGTTTTCTTCCGCGATCATTTTCTTGACTCTGCGCTTCAAAATCAAGAGCGGCGTGGCACTGCCGGAAGGACCTTGCACAGCTTCCGAGAAAAAGTATCGGAGTTCAAAGACACCCTGTGGTGTGTGAGCGTACTTGCTGGCAACGGCCCGGCTCACAGTAGAGGGGTGTACACCAATCTCCTCAGCCACCTCCTTGATCATCATTGGCTTCAGTTCATCGATTCCGCGGTCCAGGAAATCGCCCTGCCGCTGCACGATGGACTGGCAGACTTTCAGAATCGTCTGTTTGCGCTGCTCGATGTTTTTCATCAGCATCAGCGCGGAAGCATAACGCTCTTTGACGTAATTCCGAACTTCTTTGCTCGGTTCGTGATCGCGGTCGAGCATGCGCCGGTACTGTGCGTTTAGCCGAAGC
>JANXXV010000258.1 GCA_025350445.1 Bryobacteraceae bacterium
CTTCCCGCCCGTGCGGCTGGAAATGCGCCGGAACACACCGCTCGAAATCTGATCCTTGTTCACCTCGTTGGTGGAGATCACGTAGATGGGAATTCCCTCGTCCTCGGCCACGGCCCGCACATCGTCCGGCGCCACCATACTTGCATTGTCAGGTCCGTTTGAGAAGACGATCACTACCTTGCGCCCCGGCACCTTCGCCGCATCGCGCAGCGTCAAAAGCAGTGCATTGTACAGCGCTGAATCGTCCCCTGCGACCGCCTTGCGCAGTCCCAGAATCGCATCGCCCCGATCCTTACTTAGCCCGGAGGCGCGGGAGAGGTTCCGGCTGTAGGTATATACCGCGATTGAATCGGCGCGATCCAGCCCGCGCACAAAATCGGCAATCGCATCGGAGGCGTAAACGAAGCCGCGATACATGTAGTTGCTGGTGTCGAACAATACGAATACGTTGGTGCCTACAAACGCGTCGGATCGAACGTCCGGGCCTTTCCCTTCTCCCTCCGCGTTCGCCGCCACGATTGGCTGGGTGCTGCCATCTTCCAGAATCTGTACCGGCGGCTTGTTGCCTTCCGCGAACGTGGAGACCTTCTGCACAATGCCGTCTTCCAGAATCCGGAAGTCTTTGTGTTTCAGTCCATTGATGTAGCGCCCCTTGCTATCGGTGACAGTGAAGCCCAGCACCACCAGTTCCACTTTGACGCGGAATACCGGCCGATCGTCCTGGGCGTACACCCACATTCCCGCGCCCATACAGGCAATGATTGCGCCGATGATCCCAATTCTTATATACGATTTCACGCATCCCCCTAAAAACGCATTTACTGCAATGAAGCCTTCCGATCGCCGGCCGCGGCCAATTGTTTCCGGGCTTTCATCCGCACATCATCGCCCACCAGCCGTAGCGAACGCAACAGCGCCGGCCAATCCTCCAGGTGTGTCGCGAAGATCTTCTCCACCGTGGCCTGTGTCCATTGCGGAACGACTACATTCAACTGCGACGGCTGCATGTTCAGCTCATCGGCCAGCGCCGCGTAGTACAAAATATTCGACTCCCAACTCTCCGCCATGATGCGGCTGGAAAAGCCCATTAACGTGGGGAAGGTACGAAGATTCAGCAACTCCGGCTGATATGAGTTCGCCAGCATGGGCTTCGGCGTTCCAAACGCCCTTGACACCGCCCGCATGCTGTATTGATCCGGAGCGTCCGCCGTCAGCCGGCGGGCTTCCACGGAGAACACGCCGCGGTCGTCTTTGTTCTGCGCCCACCACGCTTCGGAAAGCACGTAGAGCTCGGATGGGGTCACCAATTCCAGCGCACCGCGCGGGTCGCCCTGTTCTATCAGGTCGCTCACTTTGTTGACGCGCGCGGGCGGTGCATTGCGATACAGCAGGTCGAGCACTTCAGCCCGCTCCTTCGGATCAATGGCGGACTCCGCAATTAGCGACTCGCCCTGATTCATGTGCAGCGCCACCCAATGCAACTGTCCTGGTGTAACGTTCCACCACCGCGGCACCTTCGCCGTCAAAATCATCTGCGGAACAAGATCGCCCCAAATCAGAGCCTGCTCCCGCGATGGTACGAGGAAATTCTGTTCGGCCTCGGCCAGCGCGTAGGGCAGTCCGGAAAGCGATCCTACCAGCCTTCCACCGGCACTGGATGGCCACCCCGTTCCGAACACCTCCGTCGAACGCCAAGTCTGGTTTGTACCCTGCACGCCAAGGAAATCGTGCGTTCTGACGAACAGCGGATTGGTCTGCAAAATCTGCGCGCCCGGAGGCGCGTAGTGAATGTAGTTCAGCCCTACCAGCGTATCCCGCAGGAACGGCGTCAACTGCCCGCGGATGTCCTTCAATTTCTCCGGATCGCCCGCCGCCTTATCGATCGATCCGCGCAGATTCACGCGGCGCTGTGCTTCCACGTGCCGCTCGGTCCAGTATCCGAAGGCCAGCGCATTCTTTTCCACCGTGGATAGCGCGGCGCGTGGTAACTGGATTTCGGCGATCTTCGCCGCCAACTTCGCCATCAGCGCGCTATTAGCCCGCTCGCCCTTCGTTACATTCTCCAGGTTGTCGGCTAGATCGAAAATCGTCTTGAGCGATATCAGCCGCTGCGATTCGAAAATCTGAATCATGTTCTGGACAACCTGGCGATGCGACTCGGAATCGGCCGGCCGCGCCGCCCCTGCCAGCAGGTCCACCATGCGGTCTTGCGGCGAAGCGTCCTCGGGCAGATGAGTCGCCTTCAGCAGAAGTTTGGTCGCATTGCGGCCGCCATCGAATAGTTCACGGTTGTTGTGCGTCTTGCCGAACTCGGCCAGCATGCCTGCCATGGTGGCATCGGCGTCGGCTACCTGTAACGATCCCTGCCGGCAGAAGATCTGCCACAGCCCCACCAGCCCTTGCATCATGCCCGCCGTATCGGCTCTAATAGCCTGATCGCGAATCTGCGAAATGCTCAGCGCGGTGTCCAGATAGGCAACGATGGTCTTGTCGCTCAACGAAGGCACTTCGCTGAAGATGGAATACTGCGCCCCATACAGGCGATAGTCGCGCGCCAGCCGGTCTACCGTGGCCGGTTCCAGCGGCTTCGCGCGGAACCGGTTCAGATCGCTCAGCGCCATGTAGATTTTCAGCGGTTCATTTTCCACCGCCTTGCGGCAGAGCGCAAACAGCGCCTCCACCAGGTCGTCCGGCTCTTTCCAGGTGTTGGCCAGCTTGGTCAGTTTCCCGTCATACTTACCGTGCGGATGGTGGACGAACAGGTTCTTCCACACCTCCATGTTTCCCGGAATGTGCGCCCGTCCGTCCGGTTCCACGCGCAGCCGCTGCGTCAGCAGCATCATGTCGGTATTGGCGCGAAACACCGGCCGCGCGGGGCCGGGACTGGTGATACGCCCTTTCATCGCGGTATAGAAACGGATGAACCGTTTCGGCTCCAGCAGGTAATCGCGAACCGGGCCGTTGATGCGGCTGATGGCGTCATAAAGACTCGCCATCCAACCGTCGTCGCGCGTCAACAGCTTCTCGAAGAACGCGGGGCCGTCTTCCGGAGAAGTGCCCGATAATTCCTTCCACGCGGCAATCGCCCGCGCGCCGCCGGGCACCACGGCGTGCCCGTTACGGATCTGGAACATCCCGCCGTAAAAATCGAGCACATGCGAATACGCCTTCAATCGCGCGGCCGGCATCTGCTTCTTGAGATCGTCGGCGGTCTCACGGTCTAACTTGGATAGGCCCAGATACAGCCGGCATAACGCAGGATCGCCGAGGAAAAAATCGATGAATTCTCCGCCCTGCTTCTCCTTCGCCGGAGTCCAGAATTCTTTGCCGTAAAGCACCGGCACCACGGTCGGCTTGTAGTCGTAGCTGAACGGCCTGTTGGTGCGTAACGACTGCTCCAGTTGCGCCAGCGGGAATCCGGAATCGATGGTCAGGAAGGCGCGCGTCGCGTTCACCGTTTCCAGCACCACTTCGCTGCCGCAGCCGCCGCGCATGCGGTAACCGAGCACGCGCAGCAGATCGCCGGTCTGCGTGGATTCGCAAGTTTCAATCTTGATTACTTTGTCGGCGCCCGCCAGCTTTTCCAGTTCGCGCACCTGCGACAGATAGCGGATGATGAGCTTCAAATATTCGGTGGGCTCCAGCGATTCATTGCCGGACGAGGCCTGGTATCCGTTGGTCACCACGTTGCGGGCAAGCGCGGGCAGCAGTTCGGCCGGGCTTAAATCCGGCGAGAGCGCCGCCATACGGGCAAACGAACGCAGCGGCCCCGGAATCTCCGCGGCGGGCAGCGGAGCGGGTTTTTGCGCGCCGCGCAGCACATCGAGCGAAATCGCATTACCGCCCGCTGCTTTATATTCGTTAAAGTGGCGGTCCATGGCGGCAGTATCGTTTTCGAGAAGATCGAGCACCAACAGCCGTTTCGCGGCCGTTTCTACTTTGCTGCGATCCTCGGGCCGTGTCAGCGACTGCAACATTTTTTCGTAGGCGGAACGCGCGCCGGGGTCCCGGTGCCGATCGAGGAACTCCGCATAGGCAGTGAGCGCGGCGGCATCGGGCGGCGAACTTTGAGCGGCGCGCAGGAGCAGTTGCCGCGCGCCCGCGCCGTCACCCTCCTTTTCCAACTGCCGCGCCCGTACGGCGGAATCGTCGGCGAAACTCAAACTGCCGAATGTAAGTAGTGCTAAAAGGACCGATGCGAAGGCTTTCATACGGTGCTCCTCTGTTCTCTTGGTAGATTAATTTAACACTTTTTGGGCGCCGAGTGAGGGGCAGGTCACTTCTTTACAAAATGTTCACAACCTTTTCGCAACCTGCGAGGCAGTCGCGGCGGGTGGCGAGGGGCGTGCCTCGATCCACCGCATTCCCGGACAGAGGCCGAATCGATTCGACGCTGTCTCCGAATCTTGGGATTTCCGGTCGACGGAGCCCTACCGCATAGTCGAGCGCCGCTCCCATGGAAACGATCCTAGGGAATCGACAACTTGTTATCAGGACCTCCCCAAGAAATCGCGAGCAACCCGGAATCTAAAAAGAGGCCAGGAAGGCTGGCGGGAAGTTGATGCATTTAGATCTCGAAATAGCTCGGGAGGTAGCCGGAGGAGCGTAATCAAATCGCCTGATTCCGCCGATAGACTGCTTGATGGATCGACATATGGTTAACATGTTGACATTGCAGCGGCATAGCAAAGCAAACACTTAGTACTGCTTAAGCGATCTCCTTAGCAAAAAGCAGTGAAATCCCGGATGGGACGAATGGTGGCTCTAGGGTATCCTTATTGACGACATAGGACCGGAATCGCCTTTTATAGAGGGGTTACTGGGGTTGTGAAAAGCAAGAAATGTTGTGAGGCGCCATGCGCGAGATTTCGACTTATTGCTGTGAGCCTGAATTCAAATTCGATGAACCAGCCAGACCGCCGTGGTTCAGGGGGTAGACGATGACGGACAAACGACTCGAACCGGCGCCGAAAAAATCGGTTCCGCGGGCTGCAACAGCGGAAAACTTTGCCATGCCCCGTCAGGCTTCGCAGAAGGGCGCGGCTATGGTGGAAGCAGGTCTGATCTTTCTACCTTTACTCGCGTTGATCTTCGCCTTGTTACCTGAGTTATGCACACGATGAGCGCCCCGCGCGATGACTCGGCGCGGCTGGTGGCTGCCCGTCAGTGATTAGGTCAGTTCGTTTTTCGTTTCTGCACCGCCCTCCCGAGAGCCGGTTTCCGCTTAACTTCACGCCGAAGT
>JANXXV010000285.1 GCA_025350445.1 Bryobacteraceae bacterium
CTGGACGCCGCGGATTCTACCGTCTTCCTGAATGAGGGAATCATTCAGTTGGTCGATGCTCAGAATGCGCACGGGGTGGATCTCGACCCCAAGCGCAGGCTGGATTATGCCGCCGACCAGTTGCGGATGAATTTCGACGAAGGCGGCATTGTGAAGACGATTACCGGAGAAAACAACGCCAAACTCCTCTCCACATCGGCTACTGCAAGTACCACTATCACGGCCACGCGTGTCGATATGGAGTTCGATACTTCGGGTGATTCCAGTACTTTGCAGAAGGCTACTTCCAGGGGGAAGAGTGTCATTGAGTCGAAGCCGATTCCGCGGCCGAACACGCAGCCGCAAGAGACGAAGATTATGCGCAGCGAAGTGATCCAGGTGGACATGCGTCCTGGCGGCCAGGAGATTAAGACGGTAGAAACGCACACCCCCGGCTCGCTGGAATTCGTCCCGAACGCCCCAGGGCAGAAGCACCGCTACCTGAACGGCGACCGATTCCGGATTACCTACGGCGCTCAGAATCAGATTGAATCGTTCCGCGCCGTGACCGCCACCACGCGCACCGAATCGGAGCAGGTGAAGGGCAAGCCTCCCATCCCGCCTGCCATCACGTCCAGCAAAGACCTGTTGGCGGAATTTGAACCGAAAGGCGGAACTCTCACAAAGCTGGAACAGTGGAACGATTTCCGCTACGAAGCGGGCGACCGCAAAGCGCGCACAGACCGCGCCGTGCTGGAATATGCGAATAACTCCATTACGCTCACCGGGCCCGCCTCGCGTGTTTGGGATCCCACCGGGTCCACCTCGGCCGACAAGATTTTGCTGAACCAGAAGACAGGCGATTTCGAAGCTATTGGGAATGTAACGTCGATGCGTGTTCCAGAGAAGAAGAAAGACGCTTCGGGCATGCTTTCCGGCGACGATCCGATCCAGGCAAAGGCCGCCCGCATGACGTCAACGGACGGGAATTTACAGATTCACTACGAGGGAAACGCCATCCTTTGGCAGGGACCGAACCGGCTGAAGGCCGATCGGATTTTCATTGACCGTGATGAGGAGAAGCTGGAAGCACACGGTAACGTAGTGAGCCAGTTTCTGGATAAATCCAACGCAACAAAATCGCCGGCCCCCAAAACTCCATCCAAGGCTGCGGTGTTTACAACTATTAAAGCCCCGGACATGACTTATCTGGATTCCGAGCGGGTGGCGCACTATACAAACGGAGTGACCTTGAACCGCCCCGACCTCGATGTGCAGTCGCGCGAGTTGCGTTCGTATATGAAGAGTGCCGAGGCAAAGTCCGGCTCCAGTTTAGATAAGGCGTTCGCCGACGGGGTAGTGAAAATTGTCCAGACGTCTCCGGGCCGCAAACGCACCGGAACCTCCGAACATGCCGAATACTACGTGGATGAAGCGAAGGTCATTTTACAGAACGGCGAGCCGCAGCTTGTGGACAGCCTGCGCGGAACGACTAAGGGTAAACAATTGACCTGGTTTTCCAACAATGATAGGCTTCTGGTTGACGGGGCAGCCAGCCTGCCTACTGAAAGCAACATCCGCCGCAAGTGAGCGCGCGTACTGATCACGGCACCAGTGAAAACGATGCAAACCCTTCAGACGTGCGAGCTCTCTAAGACCTATCGCGGGCGCAAGGTGGTTGACGACGTCTCCATTTCCGTCTCGCAAGGACAAGTGGTGGGACTTCTTGGACCCAATGGCGCGGGGAAGACGACGTCGTTCTACATGATTGTCGGCCTGATCAGTCCGGATTCGGGCCGCGTCATGTTGGACGATACGGATATCACCGAATTGCCCATGTACCAGCGCGCCCGCCGGGGCATCAGCTACCTGCCGCAGGAACCCTCGGTGTTCCGCAAGCTTTCGGTGGAAGACAACCTGCTTGCGATCCTGGAAACGCTTTCGCTCAATTCGCACGTTCGCCATGACCGGATGAACCAGTTGATCGATCAGTTGGGCCTGGATAAAGTGCGGCATAACAAGGGCTACGCATTGTCGGGCGGCGAACGCCGGCGGGTGGAGATTGCCAGATCCCTGGCGATCAATCCGCATTTCCTGCTGCTCGACGAGCCTTTTTCCGGCATCGATCCCATCCAGGTGCTGGAAATTCAAAAAATCATTTTCGACCTGAAACGATCCGGCATCGGCATTTTGGTTACCGATCATAATGTCCGCGAGACACTGGCGGTTACCGACCGCGCTTATATCATCAACAACGGCAAGAGTTCCTAGTTGGTATAGCCGCCCATCTGGTCCCACTGGAAAGATTCGCCCAGGTAAACGCGCTTCACTTCCGGATCGCGGCCCAGAGCCTCCGGCGTGCCGGCACGG
>JANXXV010000314.1 GCA_025350445.1 Bryobacteraceae bacterium
TCTCACAGAACGCCGAGCGGGCGGAGAACGAGAAGCGCCAGGCTATCGCGGAGGCGGCGAAGGCGGTGGAGACGGCCCGCGGGCAAGCCGGGGCGAACGAGTTGTTGACGAGGTCCCTTTCACCGACGCTGGTGCAATGGAAACAACTTGAGATCCTGCAGCAGAAGTGGAATGGCCAATTCCCTCAGGTGGTTGGCACAGGCGGAATCCCGCTGCTAAATATTCCGATGAAGTAATCCGGCGTATTCTGGAAAAATGAAATCATCGGTGCAGGAGATCCGCGAGAGATTCGATAATGACGTCGAGCGGTTCTCCAATCTGGAAACCGGGCAGACCGCCACCATGGATTCCGCCATGGTGCTGGATCTGATTGCGCAGACCGCGGCGAAGACGACCCCGGACGGGAAGGCGATTCTGGATGTGGGGTGCGGTGCGGGGAACTACACGTTGAAGGTATTGGAATACCTGCCGGGTCTCCGCTGCACTCTGTTGGACCTGAGCGCTCCAATGCTGCAACGGGCCCATGCGCGAGTGGCGGCGGCAACCGCGGGCGAGGTGGCGACGCTACAGGGCGACATTCGGGAATTGGAACTGGGAGCTGAGAAGTTCGATCTAGTTGTCGCGGCCGCGGTGCTGCATCACCTGCGCGAAGACGCGGAGTGGGAACTGGTGTTCAAGAAGTTCTACCAGTGCTTGCGGCCAGGCGGGTCCATTTGGATTTCCGACCTGGTCTCGCACGCGGTTCCGGCGGTGCAGGAAGTGATGTGGCACAGGTATGGCGAGTACCTGGCCGCGTTCAAAGGGGAAGTGTACCGCGATCAGGTTTACGCCTATGTGGAGCGGGAAGATACACCAAAGCCGGTGCTATTCCAGTGCGATTTGCTGCGGCGCGTAGGCTTCCCTGAGGTGGAGATCCTGCACAAGAACGCTGTCTTCGCTTCGTTTGGGGCGCGTAAACCCTGATGCTGGTGTAGCGGCCGCAAATTGGCTAAGCGCTTGGATTGGACTGCCGGTGCACCGGATCCGCCTGGATAGCGCTTGTGATCCGGGAAGCCGAGGCAGGGGCCTCGGCGCGGACCAAGGGGTCCGCCGTCCCGGCTAATTCTTTACAACATGCTACTGGGCGCAAGGTAGGGCAGACACCTTGCCTGCGCATAGGCGTGAAGGTAAGCCAAACTGCGGACATCGTAGCACCACTCCCTCACGGTCGCGGCTCGGTTAACCCATTGATCCTTCGGAGCCGCGCGCGTAAGCAAGCGGTGGATGATAGCCCAATCACGGAACATTCTTAATAACAAACGTTCTTATTTTAGCGCTTATGCCTCGCCTGCGTGCGACCCCTCGGCGAGCGCTCTTGCTCCCGTCGTCAACTCTTACGGGGGACCGCACGCTAGAACAACCGCCACAGCGATTCTCGCGGCTTGCCGGCCTTGAACTTGCGGTACCGCGCACAAACCGGATAGAGAACCGCCAGCGCCACAACCCACATCAGGTACGCCATTGCCAGAGAACCAGCCGTTTGGAAAAAGACAAGCCCGAAGATCGCCAAAAGGTAGAGGTGAGCCAGATAGAAGAATAGCGGTGTTTGTCCGAATACCATCAGCGGCGACCGGACCGTACGAACCACTTCGGGCCAGCGCATCAGCAGGGCCAGCAACAGCAGATCGATGCCAACGGCGGTTGTCCAGAACACCAACGACGGAGGGTACTTGATGTTATTGAAGAATTCGATCCAGCCTGCGTCGCGCGGTTGCGTAATATTGCCCCAGCCGCCGAGCGCCCGCAAACCGATGCCGGCCAATAGCAGCGCCGCTCCGAACAGCCAAACGTTTTTCCGGCCGGCCGGATTAGCCTTCCACCAGTAGCCGAACCACATGCCAAGCGCCGCTACGGCCAGCCACGGAACTAGCGGGTACATCACGATAATGTGCCGCGAGATTCCGGGCGCGAGCGCCATCGTCTCCCAGAGCGGTCCGATCTTGCCGGAGGCCGGGAGCAGCGAATTGGTGGCATAGACGCAGAGGGCGCTGACGGCGAGCCACATCCAAGGGCGCAGCAACAAGAGAAGCCATCACCGCTCCCAAACCCGACAACGTGATGAATCCCCAGTAGAGCTGCGTTCCATCGTTAGGGGGCGCCATGGTAACGCGGCTCAGGCTTACGACTGGCCCCGTCAGGAAGCTCTGCAAGAAGAGGATCGGGTTCTCCAGGAACTGCCCGGTGAGAAATATCGCGAGGCCGCGTAGAGCGGTCCGGCGGATGGTCTGCGCCTGAGTCCAACCCGAGGCGCGCCTTGCGATGACGAACCAGTAAATACCGGCTCCCATCAGAAAGAAGAATCCGGGAGCGCAGAGATGGGTGATCCAACGGGTCAGGAAAGGGAATACTCCGCTATAAATACTGATTGCTCCGTTCCAGAATTCCATGGAGTGGTGCCGCGCGATGAACGCATTCGCGTGATCGATCGCCATGACTATCATGATGAGTCCGCGAAGCGCGTCTACGGCCGCGTATCGGGAACCGGTGTGCAAGCTATCCCCAGAACTCTTCACCGTCCACCAGGTTCCTGCGCAGGAAATCGGGATTGATATCCAGGCCCAGCCCCGAACCGGTGGGCACCTTCAACATGCCTTTGCGGACGTCCGGAGGGCTTCCCGCCGCCATCCCTTCGATGTAGTGATTCGGACGCCCCAGTGCGCTTTCCGAGCGGTAGAAGTTCTGAATCGACGAACCGAAATGCGCGTTCGCGTAAGTGAGAATCAGCGAGCCGACGTTGTGCAGCGCCACCGGGGTGCGGGTTAACGCCGCATAATCGGCGATCTTTTTAACGCCCGTAAATCCACCCGCGAAGGCGAGGTCGGGATGGATAATATCCACCGCGGCGGTATCGAGGAACGGCCGGAAGCCCCGCACCAGCTCCAGTTTCTCGCCGGTCATCAGCGTGATGCGGGTAGACCTGCGCAGGGCGGACCATGCTTCCGAATACGACGGATTCATGGCGTCTTCCATGAACAGCGGATTGATGGGCTCCACAACCTTCGCCACATTGATGGCGCTGGGCAGGTCGAGCTCATTGTGGCAATGCACCGCAATGTCGATTTCGTCGCCAACGGCCTGCCGGATGTTGGCATAGGCGCGCCCCACGGAACGGATCTGGTTGCTGTCCAGGGTATTCGCATAGCGTCCGCTCTGTCCGTCAAACGTAGGATGGATGTCGCACTTGAAGGCGGTGAATCCCTCGGGCATGGTTTTTATACGCTCGGCGAAATCGTGGCAGGAAGCCTTGTCCAGCATGTTCAGTCCAACGCCATGCGAGTACATCGGGATGGCATCGCGAAACGGCCCTCCCAGCAGGTTGCAGACGGGCAGCCCGGTGATCTTTCCAGCCAGATCCCACAGCGCCATATCGATCCCGCTGATGGTGGGGATATGGGCCATGTAGGTATGCATTAACGTCGTCAGGTTATGGAAGTGCACCTCCACCGTGAGCGGGTCTTTACCGATGAGCAACTGCTTCATAGTCTCGATCCGCGCGCGTGCCATGGGGCCGGTGGAGCCGGCTTCGCCGTAGCCGGTGAGGCCGCTGTCGGTATCGATGCGAATCAGGCAATTGCCGGCGATGTTCTTAATCGCCATGGCGCGGATGTTGGTGATCTTGACCTTGTTCAGGTTGGGTGCGGCGAGCGCGTGCAGGCGGGAGAATAACCCTCCGGCAGGCAGAGCGGCGGCCATGCGGAACATGTCGCGGCGAGTCCAGGTTTGCATACGACGCAAGTATATATCAGGGAATCCGGGAAGAATGAGTGGATGCGCCCAAAATCCGGACCGGTAGTTTCTTGAATTTGTGGAAACCGCGATCGAAGGTGACCAACGTGCCACCGGTGTTGATCGCGAAGGCGGCAAGGTACGTATCGGTCCAGAAATTCGCGCCGGTTTTGTGAGGCGTGGTCATCGTTTGCCAGGTCCGCTCAAGGCTTGCCGGCTCCGGCGAAAAAATCACGCGATCGTGACGCCGCAGGCGTTCCAGCAAACGCCAGGCCCGATCGGCCGTGAAGACATCTTCCGCCATCACCCGCTCGTTGGTAAGCAGGCGCAGGAAACCCATCTGGGTAACCCGGCAGAAGGTAAGGATCTCATCCCCGGCTTCTTCGAGCCACGCTGACGCCGTGCGATGATGCACGTGCCCGGAAATTGCCAGTGCAATCCAAACATTGACGTCAGGTAAGTAGGTCATCGAAATCAAACCCGGCCAGGTCGATCTCGCGGCCGCTTCGAAGATGCACTACCGGGAACTTCGCAGGTTGAGAAGTCCTCAAGGCTTTACCGCTCTTTGGCGCCAATTCACGCTCAATCGCCTGCACGATCAGATCCTTCATGCTGGAGCCGCGCAGAGCCGCCACTGCTTTGGTGCGGCGGAACAGGGTGTCGGAAAGATCAATAGTGGTTCGCATACGTTCCTAGATTAGCATAAAAGCATAAATGTGGTTCGCGGGTTCACTTGCCGTACGCGGCGTAAGCCTTTGCCAAGTCCGCGCCCGGCGCTTCGATAATCACGCGATAACGGAACCGCAGTTCCTTTCCAGGCTCAATGGTCACGGCGCCGTTGCGCGTCTTGTCGTTGAAGAAATCGTGCTCGCCGAAAATATTCGCGGCGAACAAGCCGTAGTCGCGCGAGTGCCAATACGTCGGGTGCTTCGGATTGCCGGGATGATCCAGAATCGCCACCGCGATCTTCTCGCCTTCGACGTCGCCCACGTACTCCACCCACGGCGACGGCTTGCCCCAGACGTTCTTCATTCCTTTGGCGCCCTCGGCGTTAGTCATCAGCCCGCCCTTCTTCTCAGACATGGAATCGGCCAACCGGATGGCGAATGTGCCCTCTTTTGTGTCGGTGAAGGTTACCTTCTCCACTGCCTTTAGAACGATGTCGAAATCGATCACGCGTTCGGCCGGCTTGTCGTAGAAGATCATCTTGCGCGTCTCGGTGAGCAGCACTTTGCCCTTCGTGTCCTTCCAGTCGAAGACGGCGTCGATGGTCCCTTTATCCTTGCCGCTCGCGATCTTGGCGGGCTTTTCCGGGACAATCGGCCCAATGTTTTTCCGGTCTTCCGAGTAGCTGGCTTCGTTCTCCCAGAAGTTGGTCCCGTTCACGTCGCCGTGACTGAACCAAAGTCCGCGATGGTGCTGGTGATCGCGGCTTTCGCCCTCCACCATCTCCATGGGAAAACGGCGCGTGACGATTTTGCCGCCGGCCGCGCGCAGCGGATGCAGGTACGGCTTGGTCGCGGCGCCTCCCAGATACAAAGTGGTGAACGGCTTTCCGCCGATTGCCACGTCAATGCGGTCTGTGCCGCGCGTCACGGTTACTTCGGCGGAAAGCGGAACGGCGATGGCAAATGCGGCGGCCATTGTGGCCGCCAAGGGGAGCAGGAATCGTTTCACAGTCAGAGTTAATCACATTTTGCGGTCTGGCTCAACCAGCGGAGCCTGCCCGGCCCAAATTGACACTTTTTTCCCGGGGCGGTTATGATGAAG
>JANXXV010000341.1 GCA_025350445.1 Bryobacteraceae bacterium
ACACCCCGAGGTATCGCTCAAAGTCCTGCAGGTTGTCGGAGCCAGGCTTCGGCGGCTGGTGGGCATCATCGAAGAACTCTCATTCACCACAGTGCGCCACCGCCTCATCACCTGGATTTTGCGGGAAGCCAAGACGGAAGCCCGCACTACCGATCGTGGCCCGGCATTCACGCTGCGCGCCAGCCACCAGGAATTGGCCGCCCAAATCGGGACCGTGCGTGAACTGGTCTCCAGAAACATGGCCCGATTGCAGGCGCAGGGCTTCGTTGAAATAGACGGCCGTGAGGTCACTGTTGTGGACATGGACGGGCTGGAGAACGATCTTGGTTCGGCCGTGTGACTTAAGTCACTGACTCTGGCCGCCACGCACGTTAATCTCAACCTGGAGGTGGGCGTATGACATGGAATGCAAGCCAGACCGTGAGAGAGATTGCGATTTCGAATCCTGCAACGATCAGGGTGTTTGAGTCGTTAGGGATCGACTACTGCTGCGGCGGCGGACGTCCGTTGAGCGACGCCTGCGAACGTGCGAATGTGCCCGTAGCCCGCGTTCTCGAGATGTTTGCGGAGGCCGATCAGGCTCCCATGGCGAGTGAGACGCTGTGGAACGATGCGTCGCTCTCGGCGATCGCTACGCACATCATCAACAAGTACCACACGGTCGCGCGCCAGGAAATCGTGCGCTTGCAGCCGCTACTTGAAAAGGTGGCGTCCAAGCACGGCGCCAAGCATCCTGAACTACTATCCATCAAAGAGCTGTTTACAGCCATAGCGCAGGAATTGTATCCCCATATGCTCAAGGAAGAGCAGTTCGTATTCCCGTACATTCAGCAGATGGAGGCCGCGGTCACGGCGCAGCAGCCAATCTCGCCTGCATTCTTCGGCTCGCTCCAGACTCCGATTGCCAAGCTGCTGGCCGACCATGACGACGCCGGAGAGCTCACCAGTAAGATCCGCACATTGTCAAACAACTACCGGGCGCCGGCCGAAGCCTGCCCCAGCTACCTTGGACTGTATCGAGGCCTCGAAGAATTCGAGCGCGACTTGCACCAACACGTCCACCTGGAAAATAATCTCCTCTTCCCGAAGGCGGTTGATATGGAACGGAGCCACCAGCATGCCGTCTGCGATTGCCGTTGAGACTAGGGCCCTGGTTGAAAGAGAAATGAAGCTGCAGCGTCTGGTTACGGTCTACATCGTCACCGGCTTGCTGTTCCTGCTGTTGCCAGGGACGTTTCTCGGCGTATGGAATCTGATTTCCATCAGTGGCCGCCCGTCGCTGGAATCTCTCTCACCGGCCTGGCTACAGGCTCATGGACACGCGCAGATCTTCGGATGGATCGGCACGTTCGTGCTGGGTATTGGCTTCTATTCGGTGTCTAAGATGGCGCGATTGCCTTCTTTTGCAATCGCTCGCGGCTGGACGTGTTATGGGTTGTGGACCTCCGGACTGATCCTGCGCTGGGCTGCTAATGTGACCGGATGGGAATGGCGAATCCTGCTGCCCGTATCGGCGGCGCTCGAACTGGCGGGCTACCTCACCTTCTTCCTGACGGTGAGGGGCCATCGACCGGCTGCGCCCACGGCACGCCCCACGGCGGGAAGAATGGATGTGTGGATCTGGATGGTCGCCGGTTCCACCACGTGGTTCCTCATCACGCTCGTCATCAATGTTGTTGCGACGGTTTATGTTTCATGGCTCGGCACCGGACCAGCGCTGCCGCACAAGTGGGACCAGCGAATGCTAATGCTGCCAACGTGGGGATTCCTGGTGCCCGCGGTGTGGGGCTTCAACGCCAGATGGCTGCCGGTGTTCCTCGGTCTCCGGGCGCCGGACCGGTCGTATTTGCTGTTCGCGTTTGGCGCTTCGTCGACTGCCGTGATCCTCGCCTTGGCGGGATTCACTAGCATCTCGGTGGCATTACTCCCAATCGGAGCCACTGCCGCGATACTCGGCTTAGGCGTATTCGAGCGATCCTGCCAGCCGCCGAAGACAACGGGCATCCACTCCAGCTTCCCTGTGTTCGTTCGGGGCGCCTACGTCTGGCTCGTTGTCGCGTCCATGCTGTCCATTTGGGCTGCGTCCTCCGATCGCAGCGGTGGCATCTGGGGCGCATCCCGCCACGCCTTGACCGTGGGATTTCTCTCCACCATGGTCTTCGCCATTGGGCAACGAATACTGCCGGCATTCTGCGGGGGCCACGTC
>JANXXV010000399.1 GCA_025350445.1 Bryobacteraceae bacterium
GATCATCGCCGGTGAGAACGGCGAGATGCAGAGCGGCGTTTCCAGGCCGCTGGGCGCGGTTCGCCTGACCGAAACCTTCATGAAGAGCGATCCGCCCAGCGAGACCGACCTGCACCGTTTGGAGCAGTTTATCGACGAAAAGCTGGATATGGCGGTTAAGAGAATTGGTATCCGTCCCTTCGACCGGGCTATTGGCACATCCTCCACCGCCGCGGCGATGGTATGCGCCATCAACCGCATTCCGCGCGCGCGCCGGGAAGAAGCTTCGCGGCTGCGCGCGACCACGCCACAGATTAGAAAACTGTACAAGGAACTGCGCGCCAGGGATCTGAATGGGCGTAAGCGGATTGGCGGAATCGGTCCGCGCCGCGCTGAGATTATAGTACCGGGCGCGGCTGTACTCTTGAAGGTGCTGGAGGCGTTCCGGATGCCGGCGGTGTATTATTCGAATGCGGGTGTTCGCGACGGCATCATTGCGGACCTGGCGTCCCGTGGCATTGGCCGCGCGCTCAGCCATCTGAACCGGGAACAGTTGCTGCATGTGGAAGGCATGGCGAAAAAGTATAGCGTGACGGCGAAACATGCGCGCAGAGTAGCATCTTTGGCGCACCAGCTTTTTGAATCGCTGCAACCGCTTCACAAGTTGCCGCCCGAATGCGCCAAGCTGATGGAAGCCGCCGCCCATCTGCTGGATACGGGACACTTCATCAGCAGCGTGGCTCACCATAAGCACTCGGCTTACATCGTGCAAAATTCCGATATGCCCGGCTTTACCGCCCGCGAGCGGATTCTGGTGGCGGCGCTTTGCCGGTTCCATCGAAAGGCGCTTCCCTCCGCCCGTTACGAGGTGTTGCAGGTTCTGCCGCCGGAAGACAAGCGCGCGGTTACCTGGTTGACGCCGCTGTTGCGGATCGCCGATGGTCTCGATAGCGGGCAGGAGCAAAAAGTCGAGCGGATGGATTGCCAGATCCGAAACGGCGGCGTGGTGGTGACCCTCGAAGGCAAGAATATAGACCTGGAGCTTTGGGCGGCCGAGCGCGCCGCCGAGTCGTTCCGCCAGATCTACGAGTCGCCGCTGCAATTCCTCAGAGCCAGGAGGGTTTCATAAATGGCGGCGCCACCCATGGAACGGTTCGCCCGAAGGCAAATCAGTGCGCTCGCCGGGCGGCTGGTGGAGGATCTCCAAGCCGCCGCTCGAAAACAGGATGAGGAGACTGTTCACCGCATCCGCGTTTCCATCCGGCGTTTCATCCAAAGTCTTACAGTATTTCAGCAGTACGTGCCGGAAAGCTCGAGCAAGAAGGTGCGCAAGCAACTGCGCCGGGTGATGCGGCTTTCGAGCAAAGTTCGCGATCTCGACATTGCCCTCTCGTTTCTGAAGAAGCAGCGCTGTCCGGCGGGTAATCTTGGGGATCGGCGAGAGCGTGCCCGGCTGGAACTCTCTGAGGTGCTGGGCTCCGGCAAATTGAGATTGAGCCTGGACTGGAGCGCTGATGAAGCCGATTTGGCAAGATAACCGGAGCGTCCGCGCAAACCTGCGGGCACGGCTGCCAGCGATCGCCTTGGAGTTCTTCGCGAAGGGTCGGAAGGCGATGAAACCCAAACGGACTTGGGACCAGATGCACGCGTTCCGGCTGGCCGCCAAGGAGTTCCGCTACACACTGGAACTGTTTCGACCCATCCTTGGGGACGAACTCGAGGCGCGGCTCGAAGCAGTACGGAAGATTCAGCAGTTCCTCGGTGATGTAAACGATGCGGTCAACGTTCGGAAGCTGTTGAAGGACACGGATAGCGGCGATCCGCTTCGTGAAAAACTGGCGCGGAAGGCCGAATCCAGGCGGAAGGCGCTGATTCTGTATTGGAACGGGCAGTTTGACGCGCCGGGTGAATTGGAAAAATGGAAGGCTTACCTGGCGGCGGAAGCTGATAGTCCGAAGAAAGCGGCGCAACAAAAGGTGCGGGCGCGCACGTGAGTTTGGTAAACTGAAAGTCTTACTGGGAGGTCGTCCAACGGTAAGACGGCAGAATCTGGATCTGCTTATCGGGGTTCGAATCCCTGCCTCCCAGCCACTTTCCTCCCCTGCCGGCTCTACGCTAAGAACGGGGCACCTTCTTGAAAAAGCCAATCGCTCAACCACACAGTGCCTTGACGCACCGGCGATAATTTCAAAGGCCGATTCCGGCGACGCAAATCGGACGGGGAACTTGGCGGACTTGGCCGCCAGAAGCGAGTCGGTCATGCGCGAGTTACTCGGAAGGGCTTCCCCCTCTCTGATCATCAACCCATCGATTCGCGAAGCGACTCGGCTTTGGCCAGAAAGTGATCACTATCCTCAGAGGCATGTAGGTCCGCTGTCCCAATATTGATTTTCAGTTGGAGCGTGTGGCGATGGCCGGCTTCCACGCAGACG
>JANXXV010000406.1 GCA_025350445.1 Bryobacteraceae bacterium
GGTGTTGGGTCCGGGTGCGCGGCAGAGTGCGGAATTTGTTCGAAAGGCGGCTGGATTTGTGCGCCGGTTGGGTATTCTTCCGCGCGGGGATGGGGATAACGAGATGTCGCTGCAGTTTCCGGGCGGGTCGAGGATTGTGGGCTTGCCGGGGAATAAGGATACGGTGCGTGGATTTTCGGCGGTTAGCCTGTTGCTGATTGACGAGGCGGCGCGGGTGAGCGACGACCTGTATAACGCGGTGAGTCCGATGCTGGCGGTGGGCGATGGCGATTTGTGGCTGATGAGCACTCCGCATGGACAGCGGGGATTCTTCTATGAAGAGTGGGCGCATGGCGGGGAGCGATGGGAGCGGTTGAGCGTGCCCGCTAGCGAGTGCGCGCGGATAGAGCCGGAGTTTCTGGAGGAACAGCGGAGATCGAAGGGGGACCGGTGGTTCCGGCAGGAATATTGTTGCGAGTTTGTGGATACGGAGGAGAGTATATTCAACAGTGCGCTGATCCGGAAGGCGATTAATTACGATTTGAAGCCGTTGGAGCTGGACGAGTATTGATATGCGGACATTGGAATCGGTTAGCGAGTTTTTTGTGGGATTGGACCTGGGGCAGAAGCGGGATTTCTCGGCGTTTTGCGTGGTGGAACGGCGGGTGGAGATGTTGGATGCGAGAGATCCGGTGACTTGGAATTATCTGCGGCGGACGCGGTTTCATTTGCGGCATTTGGAACGGGTGCCGTTGGGGACTCCTTATCCGGAGGTGGTGGAGCGGATGGTGAAGGTGGTGCGGAGTCCGGCGTTGCAGAGGCGGTGCGAGTTGGTGGTGGATGCTACCGGGGTGGGCGCGCCGGTGGTGGATCTGCTGCGGGCGGCGCGGTTGGGATGCGAAGTGGTGCCGGTGACGATTACGGGCGGAGAGGCCGCGGTGCGGGTGGGGAGGGCGTGGAAGGTGCCGAAGCGGGATTTGATTTTGGGGTTGCAGGTGATGTTTGAGGCGGGGGATGTGGAGATTGCCGGAGGGATTCCGGAGACGGAGAAGTTTATGAAGGAGTTGATGGGGATGCAGGTGAAGGTGTCGGCGGCGGGGCATGATTCGTATGGGAGCTGGCGGGATGGGGAGCATGACGATCTGGTGTTGGCGGCGGCGTTGGGGTGTTGGCGGGCTAAGACTTATGTGCGGTGGGATTTGCATGGGAGGGAGGCGTTGCCGGGGATGTGAGGGGGGGTTGTCCTCCTATAGCAAAAACGCTATAATTTGATGAGCGAGAATGGCTTGGACTGTAGAAACACTCAATGCTGTGGTGGATGAGGAACTCGCTGAGTTGCCGGCCGACATGCGGGCGCGGTTCGTGCATATTTCGCGGCTAATCGAGGAATTCGGACTGGAGCGTGTCCGGGAGCCGCACATAAAACACCTGCGTGGCCCGCTTTGGGAAATGCGGATGAAAGGCCGGGATGGGATTTCGCGGGCGCTTTACGTTGCGGCCGTAGGATGGCGCGTGGTGGTGGTTCGGGTATTCATCAAGAAGACGCAGCAGACTCCGAATCGAGAAATCGAGTTGGCGCTTAGGCGAGCAAGGGAGATTTCGCAATGAGCAAGATAAATGACCTTCAGCAGAAATGGATGGCGAGCGAGGAATACCGCGCATCCTACGAAAAGCTTGCGCCTGAATTCGCGCTTGCGCGTGCTGTGATTGCGGCGCGCGCCGCCGCGGGTCTGACACAGGAGCAACTCGCGCAGCGGATGGAGACGACTCAATCGGTTATTGCCAGGTTGGAGAGTGGGCGCACGCGGCCATCCACGCAAACCCTGGAGCGCCTGGCCGCAGCGACTGGGACGCGGCTGAAAATCACTTTTGAGTTGGCTGGCGTTCTTTGAAGCTCGTGCGGACAGCCGAAAAGACTGACGGCGAATTGAGAGTTCTTGCGGCTGCAACGGGGGCTTCGCACCTAATGTGTCAGAATACACATTGCGATGCCAGACGTAGTTATCGAAAATCCTATTATCAATACGCCGTTTGAAGAGCCGAAGCGACACTTTTATTTTGCCGAGGCGGGAATAACGGATAAGATCGTCGAATCGCGGAGGCCGTCCGGGTATTTCGTGCCGATTCCGCCGTCGAGGAAGAAGAGCGGCCGCGGGGAGCAACTGATCCTTGGCACGGAGTGGACCAAAGACCGGCACCAGGACAATAAGTTCATTAACGACATCCGCGCCGCCGTTGCAAAGTGGCGTTTCGGCGGATACGACGGCGTTACGAGCACGACGCGGACCTTGCTGGAATACTGGCAGCGGCCCGAGCGCGAACGTAAATTGTTCTTCTGCCAAATTGAGGCGCTGGAGACGGCGATCTATTTCGCTGAACTTTCGGGTAAGCGTGATTCATAGATCCGGAAGGATCTGAAAGCCGCCAACGATTCCGCCAATCCCTTACTGAACCGAGTGGCGTTCAAAATGGCGACCGGTTCGGGTAAGACCGTGGTGATGGCAATGGTAATCGCGTGGCAGACGTTGAATAAGTTTGCCGATTCCTTCTTGATCGTCACTCCCGGAATCACAATTCGCGACCGGCTTCGTGTGCTGTTTCCGAATGAACCGGGCAACTACTATCGGTGGCTGGACCTGGTGCCCGACGAGATGCGCGGCGAACTGGACAAGGCCAAGATCCTGATCACGAACTATCACGCTTTTCAATTGCGCGAAAAGGGCGATGCCGCGAGTAACACCAAAGAACTGTTGAATGCGAAGAGCACAGGCGCGTTCAAAGAGACGCCGGATGACATGGTGCGGCGAGTCTGCCGGAGCTTTACCAAGCGCAAGGGCGGGCTGCTGGTGATCAACGATGAAGCGCACCATTGTTACCGGCCAAAGCCTCGCGAAGAAAAGCTGGTAGGCGACGAGCGGAAGGAGGCCGAAGAGAACAATAAGCGAGCGAGCCTTTGGATTTCTGGATTGGAGGCTGTGAAGAAGAAGCTGGGAGTGCAGGCGGTTTACGATTTGTCGGCCACACCTTTTTTCCTAAATGGCTCGGGATATAAGGCGAACGAATTGTTTCCGTGGGTGGTTTCCGATTTCTCGCTGATCGACGCGATTGAGAGCGGCATCGTGAAAATCCCTCGGGTTCCGGTTTCCGATAACAACATGATTGGAGAGCAGCCCACTTACCGCGATCTGTGGTTACGGATCAGGGAGGAGTTGCCGAAAAAGGGCCGCGGAAATGCCGCCTACAGTGCCGAACCTAAGCTGCCGGCAGCATTGCAGGGAGCGCTGGAGAGTCTGTACTTCAACTACAAGCTGTATCACGGAAAATGGTACGCCAATGCGAGTGCGGCGGCCAATGGACAGACGCCTCCGGTGTTCATCGTGGTGTGTAACAACACGAGCGTCTCAAAGCTGGTGTTCGATTACATCTCCGGTTGGAAGAAGGCATTGGAAGATGGCCAGACGGTGCTTGTGCCCGGCGCATTGCCGCTGTTCGACAACGTGAAGGATGGCAGATGGAGCGCACGTCCGAATACGATTTTGGTCGACAGCACGCAATTGGAGTCGGGGGAAGCGATGAAGGATGAATTCCGCCAGGCTGCCGCGGTTGAGATCGACGAGTTCAAGGCCGAATTCCGGGAGCGCTATCCGGAACGGGACGTGAGCGAGATTTCCGACGAAGACATTCTGCGCGAAGTGATGAACACGGTGGGCAAGCCGGGTAAGTTGGGCGAGCATATCAAGTGCGTGGTTTCGGTTTCAATGCTGACGGAAGGCTGGGATGCGAATACGGTTACGCACATTCTGGGAGTGCGGGCGTTTGGGACGCAGTTGCTATGTGAACAGGTGGTGGGACGCGGACTGCGGAGAATGTCGTTCGCGCTGGATGACAACGGCCGGTTCTTTCCCGAGTACGCGGAAGTGTATGGGGTGCCGTTTTCCTTTATCCCTTCGGCGGGGTCGAATCCCGATCCAGCGCCGCCGAAGCAGTTCACGCGTGTGCGGGGACTGGCGGAACGCACTTCCGCCGAACTTCGTTTTCCACGGGTGATGGGGTACAAGTACGATCTTCCACCGGAGAAGTTGGAAGCGGCGTTCGATGCAGACGCCCGAATGGTGCTGAATACTAAAACCGTTCCGACGGAAACGCTGAATGCTCCGATTGTAGGAGCAACCAGCCTGCACACACTAGAGGATTTGAAGACGCGGCGCTTGCCGGAGGTGGACTTCCTGTTGGCCCGGCACGTTCTGGAGACGTTTCTTCGCGATGACGAAGGGCGCATCAAGAGTTGGCTGTTTCCACAGGTTCTGGAGATCGCGCGCGCATGGCGGAAGGAGTGCGTGACGTGCCAGGACGATATGTTCCCGCAGATTTTGTTGTGGGCGCAGTTCGGCACGGAGGCGGGAGAAAAGATTTATCGATCCATGGTGGCCGCAACGAAAGGCGAGAAGCGGATCAAGCCGATTCCGTTCCCTTATGACACGGAGGGAACAACCCGGTATGTGGATTTCGACACGGCGCGACCAACCTACGTGACTGATGCGCGTTATTGCCAGATCTCGCACGTGGTGGCCGATACGGAAAGCTGGGAACAGAAGGTGGCGCAGACGCTGGAATCGATGGGCTCCACGTACTTCAAAAACGATCTGCATGTAGGGTTCACCATTCCCTACACTTTCAATGGCGCACAGCGCAAGTATGTGCCGGATTTCGTGGCGCGATTTGGAGACGTTAACGTGATTCTGGAAGTTACCGGTGAGAAGAAACCGGACAAAGAAGCGAAGGTTTCCACGGCGCGGAATCTGTGGGCGCCGGCCATCAATAATGGCGGGCGCTTCGGCAAGTGGGCGTTTCTGGAGTTGCGCGATCCGTGGAACGCGAAGACTGAGATTACGGAATTCC
>JANXXV010000414.1 GCA_025350445.1 Bryobacteraceae bacterium
CCGATCTACGGCTGTTCGACGGCATCGAGTTGCAGGGAATCACAACATCGATGACCATCAACTCCACCGCTTCCATCCTGCTCGCTTTATATATGTTGGTGGCACGGAAT
The DNA here is from genome assembly GCA_025350445.1 of Bryobacteraceae bacterium. Next base: position 111 of record JANXXV010000414.1, read on the forward strand.
CAGAAGGCCGATTTACGCCGCATTTCCGGCACCATTCAAAACGATATTTTGAAGGAGTATATCGCGCGCGGGACCTACATATATCCTCCGCGGCCTGCCATGCGGATCATCACCGATCTGTTTTCGTGGGCCGGCCGCGAACTCCCCTCCTGGAACACTATTTCCATCAGCGGCTATCATATTAGGGAAGCTGGCTCCACCGCCGCGCAGGAGGTCGCCTTCACCCTGGCCAACGCCGTCGCCTACATCGAGGCCGCCGTGGACGCCGGGCTCGACGTCGACGCCTTCGCTCCCCGCATCTCGTTCTTTTTCAATGCTCACAACAATTTCCTGGAGGAGATCGCCAAATTCCGCGCCGCCAGACGGCTCTACGCCCGCATCATGCGCGACCGCTTCCGCGCGAAAGATCCGCGGTCGATGATGCTGCGTTTTCATGCACAGACCGCCGGCTCGACTCTTACCGCGCAACAACCCGATAACAACGTGGTCCGGGTGGCGATGCAGGCTCTCGCCGCGGTGCTTGGGGGCGCCCAATCCCTTCACACGAACGGCCGCGACGAGGCACTGTCGCTCCCCACGGAAGAATCGGCCCGGCTGGCGCTAAGAACGCAGCAAATCATCGCCAACGAGAGCGGGGTCGCCAGCACCGCCGATCCGCTGGGAGGCAGCGAATACATCGAACATCTCACCGATTCCATCGAAGTGGAAGCGATGGAGTATCTGGAAACTATTGATGCCATGGGCGGAACTTTGATCGCCATTGAGAAAGGCTACATCCAAAGGGAAATTCAGAACGCCGCCTACAACTTCCAGCGTTCGGTAGACCGGGAACAAACTATCGTGGTCGGTGTAAACCGCTTCCGGCAGGACGAAAAAGCATCGTTCCCGGCATTCCGGCTCGATCCAAACCTCGAAAGCCAGCAAATTGAACGCCTCCGCAACGTTCGAGCCGGGCGCAGCGCCAGCGCGGTAGAAATGGAATTGGCCGGGCTCGAACAAGCCGCCAGAACATCGGACAACCTCATGCCCCACATCGTGACGTGCGCGGCGGCGATGGCGACAGTGGGAGAAATTGCGGGCCGTCTGCGGACCGTATTTGGAGAGTATCGGGAATCGCTGACGTAAAGGCGGGGGCACTTTGATCTCCACGCCGGAGGATCGCGTCGGGCGATGAGCAAACTGAATCGCGTTTGTCATTGCTGAGTTAGCCCACTCCCGGACTGCACGTCGAACGCGCCGGGAAGTCGGCAAGCATTGCGGATTCAGACAGATGATCGATCTTTGCAATGATCCCATCAGACCCAGTATTTAGTTCACAACAAAACTGTTGCACATCACTTGTGTTGTGCTATATATTTATTGTATGGATCACGTCGGCATTCCAGGAAGCATGGGCCGTTTGGCCGAGGGTGCAGCCTTCTTTGATCGAGAAGAAGTTCTCAAACGAGCGTGGTCTCTCCTCGAAACTTCCAACTTCCTCCTCCTTGCGCCGAGGCGCGTTGGAAAAAGTTCTCTCCTGAATCGCATGAGGGCCGACAGCACAGCGAAAGGCTACAAAACTCTATACCTCTCGGTGCCCGACGCGGAGGACGAACTGGATTTCATGAAACGGTTGATCAGAGCCTTTCGCGAGGCTGATTGGTCCTCGGGAGGATGGATCGACGCGTTCAAGAATAAACTTCCAGATGATTTGGAGCTGGTCCTCAAAACGAGCTTGTTCGAACTCAGAGCGAAAAACTTCGACTGGCGGCGTCCAGCGGAAGAAATGGAGAAGCTACTCAAGGGTGCCGACGCACAGACAATTCTATTGATCGACGAATTGCCGCTGTTGATCGGCAGCATCGTCCATCAAGATCCAGCCGGGACCAGAGCCGAGCGGTTCCTTCTCTGGCTCAAACGACTGAGGGAGCAGTACCAGCCGCGGTGGTTCTTTGCCGGATCGATCGGCTTGGATTCCGTGGCACGAAAGCTGCGGCTCTCGGGCACGATTCATGATCTTCAGCCCATTGAATTGGGCGCATTCAGCGGGCAGAAAGCCCGGGAATATCTTGTAGGGCGCGGTAAGTATTACGGTTGGCAACTGTCGCGGGAGACCCTTGACGCAATCCTTACGGCAGTCGAATGGCCCATCCCTTTTCACCTTAACCTCATTCTCGAGGAGCTTCGTGGAATCGTACCTGAGGATCACGGCAAACCGTCCCCAGCCCTAGTTGAAGTAGCCATTACTCGTCTGATGGCACACGGGCGCACTCACTTTTATCATTGGGACGAGCGGTTGGAAAAACTACTCGGTGCTCGTTTCGCACAGCATTGCGAAACCATCCTCAGCCTGGCTTGCCGGGAAGCCAACGGAGTGCAGATCACAACTATCGACCTACGGCTGAGCCAAGAAATAAGCAGTCAGGTGGAACGCTCTCAGTTCTTGCACCAGTCATTGGACTTGTTAACCGGCGACGGATATCTTATCCGGCAGGAGGGCTCAGTCCGTTTCCGATCAGCATTGCTGCGCCGGTACTGGCGAGAGGTGCAAGGATGAGTGGGCCGCGTCGCTTCTCTTTCGGCGGTGTGCCGGTTTATAACCCACAGTCCCTCAGCAAGGAAGAGGCAATAGCGCAGTTTCATGCGCGTCAGGGAGTTTACCAAAGCCTCCTCGACGTGCTTGGCGACGAGCAACCCTCCCACGTTCTGATTATCGGCACGCGGGGAATGGGTAAGACGACTCTGCTGCAACGCGTGCGCTATGGCGTGGAGGATTCATGCCAATTGAGAAGCCGATACGTCGTCCTTTCCTTTCGGGAGGAACAATACAACGTCAACCGTCTACATCATTTCTTTCTCAATGTCGTCGAT
>JANXXV010000443.1 GCA_025350445.1 Bryobacteraceae bacterium
TCTGGAAACTTCCCGTTCCCATCGCTGCAATGCAGTAAGGCGCCACCGCGCTCACTGTCATCAACCCAGCCAACACGGCGGGCCCCGCCAGCGCTTCCACCCGGCGGCGTACCGGCTCCATTCCCGTGCCCAGGTAGAACGCCACCTCCACCAGAAACGCAGGGACAACAGCCAACGCTATGCCGGCCGGGATATTGTAGAGTTGTGCGTAGAAGAGGGCCGCGATGCAAAATGCCACCCAGACGGCTGCGAGCGTGAAGCCGTACCCGCGTAGCGATTCCTGCATTCGGTTCATCTTATCATTCGGACTGCTGCTGGCTCCCGCCATCGCCGCCGATCCGCCGCCCGATCTCGCGCGCAAAGTAGCCAATCGGGAAGCCGAGAACGAATCGGCGCGTAACAACTATACTTACCGCCAGTCCGTCGTCGTGGAGGAGATAGATTCGCGCGGCGGCCGTGCCGGTGAATACCGTGAAGTCCGCGAAGTGATCTTCTCCCCGACAGGCGAGCGAACCGAACATATGGTCGGCAAGCCGCTGATGAATCTGAAGCGCATGAAGCAGACCGAAGAAGATTTCCGCGACCTGCGCGAAGTGCAACCCTTCCTGTTTACGGTAGACCGCCTCTGGGCCTACGAAACGAAATTCCGCGGCGAGGAAACCGTGGACGAAGTCGATTGCTGGGTAATGCAGATGCGGCCCAGACAGATCCTGCAAGGGCAGCGCCTGTTCGACGGCAACTTCTGGATTGACAAACGCGACTACTCCATTGTCCGCACGGAGGGGCAGGCCGTTCCGCAAATACACAGCACCAATCCGGATCATGAGAATCTCTTCCCGCATTTCACCACCATCCGGCAGAACATTGGCGGCCACTGGTTTCCGGTCCACACGCACGCCGACGATACGCTGCAATTCCGCAATGGTCCGCTGCGGATGCGCCTGACTGTGCGGTATTTGAACTATCAGAAATTTCAGGCGGAATCGAAGATCGTGCCTAGCCAGCCCTAACACACGCATTCCGAAACGCCCGTCGCTGAAGCTTCATCGGATTGGTCGATTGGTCTACGCTGTGCGACTGCTCAGGAGTAATCATCCTAGATCCGGCAGTTGTGGCGAGCCCAAATCGAATAACTTTTTAGTCTGCAAGCAGTAGTCACGGAATGCGTTATCACCCCAATGGTGAACTGCGAAGCAGTTGAAATCCCGAGCTATTTGAGCGACTTAGCAGGACGCGCAGGATTTGAACTGCCGGATTTAGGATCATCTCTTCGACGGATGATTCCGGCAACTATCGCATGACCGATAGATATTCGGCCCAAGGACCTACTTCCTGCTTGTAGCGTTTGGCCATCACCCGGCTTACTTGCAGAATGTGCCCCAGATCGTGGGCCGTCCATGTCGCCAACAGTTGGCGGACGGTTACCACACCTAGCGCCGGATGCGTGCCTTTCAATTCGAGTTGTTCGGGTTGCAAGTCCACAGCCCGCAGGCGCGCCAGATTGTCGTGGCGCAATCCGGAGAACTCGTCCAGCAAACTGGAAAGCGATTTTCCGTTGCTCTCGACGAACTGCGCCTCTCGATCGAACAAGTCAAAGGGCCGGCTCTGGCCATGCACCAGAATCATCTCCAGGCGAGGCATCCAGTCGGCTCGCTCGCCGTGGATCAAGTGCCCGACAATGACGTAGGGGCTCCACGTACCGGGACCCTCGGTAACGGCGGTCCACCCGTCCGGTAGATCGCGCAACAGGGCGTTCAACGTGGCAGGAGTACGCGTCAAAACAGACAAGGAATCTTCCAGAAAACGTGCCGTCATATGATTCACTATACTCGCCGGTTTGCGGCGCAGAAAGATCTTCCCCCCAAGGAGGGCGGATCGTTTCGGAATCCGCCCGGAGACTAATCTATGCGAACCGGCACCGTCGCCGATCCCGCGTCTGCCCCATTGCGCTTCAATCGTCCATTCAGCCGGTAGTCGCCCGGAGCAAACGGCTCATTCGGTTTCGCATAAAGCGGCACCTGTTGAAACGCCGTAAAGTCCGCCAGCACATCAGACTTTGTCAGGGGCACTGTCACTTGAAACACTTGCCGGTCGCTGGGATCGCGCAGTTCGATCTCGGCGGTGATCCCGCTGCCATCCAGCGGATGCTGCACGTTCATTCGCGCCTGAAAACAGGGCTTGTACGTGTTTGACGGGTCCGCGCCCGCTATTCCGCACGCGGTGAAATAACAAGGGATGGCACAATTGGTAACCTTCTTATTCGTGACATCCAGGCGTGTGCTCTCCGCGCCAAACTGGAATGTAAGGGCGGTCGTCGCCAGACGAATGCCCTTGCCGATGCGCACCGAGACCAGTTGCAGGCCGTCCGTGAAGCCTCCCGAGGAACCGGTTTGCAACACCGCACTTCTTTCCACCAAGCCTAGCCCGCGTACAAAAGTTCCGGATTCCCTGATCAGGCTGACCTGGTCAGTGTCGTAAATAATCCCTCCGGAAAAGGTCCCAAGCGCCCCCGTATAAGTAAAGTTGCGCTGCCGGATTTTCAGCACCGCGGAGGGATCGGGATTCACCGTCGGATCCAGCCACAACTCCTCGGTTTGCAGCGCGATGTCTCGTATCCGATAG
>JANXXV010000476.1 GCA_025350445.1 Bryobacteraceae bacterium
CCGATGCCAATGACCAGGACAACCGCTGCGAGTATAGTGAGTGGGCGTTTCATTGTTGATCTCTCTTAGTTCTGGTCGGACCCGCTCCCTGATGCGCCGCCGCGCCGCATGGATCCGGACGGTAGATTGTCCGTGGCGAGATCGACGCCCCCGGTCAAAAGTAGCCCCTGAATTTCGATGGCGCGTTGCCATCCCGCGACCAGAGCAGTGACGTAGTCTTCCTGGAGTTGGAAAAGGTTCTTCTGGCTGATCAGCACCTGAGGGTAGGCGGCAGCCATGCCCCGAAAGCTATTGAGGTAGAGGTCGTAGGCTTGTTGCGCCTTGGGGATCATTCGAGTCCGGTAGCGTTCCGAAGTCGCTACGGCGTCCTTGTATTCGCGGTACACGGTGGCCAGACGCGACTTGAGCGAAAGTTTGGTCCGATCCACTTCTTGCCGCGCTTTCTCAGTTTCGGCTTTGGCGGCTGCAATGGCGCCCTGATTCCGGTTGAAGATAGGAATCTGGATTCCGATGTCGAAGAAACCTTCTGGACCTACTGGCCGGCGCAAAATGCCACCCGGCTGAATTTCCAAGAGTTCCCGGTTATAGCGAACCCCGCCACTCACAAGAAGATCCGGGATCGGTTCGCGTCGCGCCCGTTTCAAGGCGAGTTCGGAGCGAGCGATGTTCACCTGGGCCGTTCGCAACTCTGGGCTCTCCGCATAGATCTGTTCCAACGCCTGGTCGGCTTCGAGCCTTGGAACGTTCTCCAGATCGCCTTCCAGTAGGGTGGGCCGTAACGATGGGTCATTGACAACAGCAGTGAGCTGACGCCATGTCCGTTCAAGGGCATTTCTCGCCGTAACGAGCCCGAGATCGAGCCGCTCTGCCTCGATGTCCGCAAACAACTGGTCCGGTTTGTCGGATTGACCGACGTTCCCCATCTCGCCTGAAATTCGGACCACTTCTTTTGCTAGGCCTGACAACTGACCCCGTACTTGAACCAAACGCTGATCCCCTAACGCTTGATAGAAAAGAATGCGAACCGCGTTGAGAACCCGTTGCCGTTGCGCATGCGACATCTGCTCAGCCGCCAGCGTGTCCTGTCCAGCAACTTGCCGGCTCAGGCGAAGTTTGTTTCCGGTGACGATCTTTTGCTGAAACCCGCCGCCGATCTCGCCACCTCGAATGATGGGGCCGCGCGAGATTTCTTCTCCGACAGCAGAGACGATCGGGTTTGGATACAAGCCTGCTTGCTTGGCTCTGCCATTGGCCGCCTCGATTTCCGCCGCTGCCTGCTTCAACGTAGGGTTGTGCACTAGCGCCATCCGCTCTAAATCTTCCAACCGCAGTCCGCTCTTTAAAGTTGGAGCTTGCTGCGCGCTGACTACCTGAACTTCGTAAAGCGTATAGTCGGACTCATAGACCTTCGCGGTAATTTGATCTCCCGGTTTGATTCGCGGGAGAACTTCTTCGGACTTGTCGACCGCGTAGGCCATTGTCATTGCGCCCATCCATCCTTCGATGTCTGGGTGGCTAACCGTCAAGCGCTTGGTATCTGCGTTGACTTGTTCGCCTTTGCCGCGCAAGAAGTACGATTTCTTCGCGACGGTTTGCGCGGAGACTGGCACGAGGAGCGCAGTGAATATCACCGCCAGGCTCACGAGGCGAATAGGTAAGAAGGCGCGGTGGATCATTTCGCACCCTTGGGAGTCTGCGTGACCTGTACATCATGAAGCGTGTAGTCGCCGTCATAGACAGTTGCCTTAATCTGGCTCTCCACTTTAAGGCTCTTCAGAATCTCAGGCTTGTCCACTGGGTAGGCCATCGTCATCGCACCCATCCAACCTTCGACGGCCCCGTGGCTCACCGTCAGCCTTCCAGTACTTTCGCTGACTGCTTCCACTTTGCCGATCAGAACGTGACCAAGCGGCTTTCTGTCTTCCGGCGAGCGCTGCGCCTGCGCTTGGATCAGTTGCATGATGTGGTCGTATTTGTCTGGAGGCAGGACGCGCACCAGCGTCATCATTCCACCCATGGCGCCACTCCATCCCTTGCGGAGGCCATAGTTTTCGGGCTTCTGGTACATCCAATCCGCAGGCATCCACATGTCTTGCGGATAGCCCGGAATCTTTTTCTTCTCGGGATCGTCCTTCGGGTACATGTCCAGGGCAGGATCATTCTTTGCCATCTCGCCCATATTGTGCCCGGAGTTCGCGTTCTGGGGTTGATCCTTCATCTTGCTCATGTCATGCCCGGGCATCTCGATTACGGAGTGGGCCGGGTCATCAGACTGTCCGACCAAGTGAGACGTTAGCCGCTCGACATCGGCTGCTAGGCCCAATCCACGGCCAAATGAGGGGCCCAGTTCTGCCGACAGTGCATTGCCGCCTCGCACGATCCCCATGCCGGCCTCCATGCCTGCTCCGGTCTGCAAACCGCGTAACGGCGACATTACCGGACCTACCATTGAGGCCATTTGATTCATCATGTGATGCGGAAGATGGCAGTGAAGCATCCAGTCGCCAACGTATTTCGCATCGAACTCAATATCCCGCGCCTGGGCAACCCCCACCAGTACAGTGTTCTGGTCGTACCAGAGGTGTTGCGGAGTGCGGCCCGACTCAGTTCCTGTGACCGCGAACTGAAAGCCATGCAGGTGAATTGGATGGTGATCCATGCCCAGGTTGATCATCCGGATTCGTACGCGTTCGCCTTGCTTCACCAACATCGGCGTCGTGGCCGGTCCCGACTTGCCATTGAACGTGAGCCAGTTGAATTCCATCGACAAAGTGTTGGGCACATTGTTGTTGGGCAAGAGTGCCCACTCCTGGATGACAATGCCGAAGTCCCGGTCCACCGCAGGCGCGAACGGCGCTTTGGGATGCATGATGAACATCCCCAACATGCCCATCATTTCTTGCATCGCGAAATGCGAGTGGTAGAAGAACGTTCCGGCCTGGTTCAGGGTGAACTCGTAGACATATCGTCCGCCGGGCGGTACCGGGTCTTGCCCAAGGCCGACGCTCCCGTCCATTTCCATGGGGACTTCGAAACCGTGCCAATGAATCGCCGTCATCTCCGGCAAATGGTTGTCGAAAATAACCCTCACCTGATCGCCTTGATTGATCTCGATTGTGGGGCCAGGCACGCTGCCGTTGAATCCCCAGGCGTCCACGGGACGGCCAGGAGCAAAT
>JANXXV010000581.1 GCA_025350445.1 Bryobacteraceae bacterium
CCTTCGGATTGAGACGCAGCGCTTCCAGGAATGCCTGTTCCGCTTCGTCCAGGCGGTCCAGATAGACAAGACAGTCCCCTCTGGTATTCCACATCTCGGCGCTCATCGGGTTGATTGCGGTCGCGCGGCGCGCCAGTTCCAATCCTGCTTCGTGATCGTGAAGGCCGGCCGATATGAAACGAGCTACCTCGCCGAGCAGCACCCAGTTGTACGGCTGGCGGTTGAGAGCCTCCCGGTAGCCGATCAGAGCGGTCTCACGGCGTCCCTCTGTCAAATGCTTGCGCGCTGACTCCAGTGGCTGGTTCAGGTGGGAATATGCCGCTTTTGAGAATTGATTCCGGAACAGGTGCTGCGTTCCGGGACCGGCGTCACGGCACAGCATGCGCGTATAGATCCGCGGGCTGTCGCCGTCCGGCTCGATCCAAGTGCAGCCTCCCCTGGCGGTAAAGAAGGCACTGAGCAGCGGGAAGTTTAGGCCGATGGCGGTGGATGCGCCGAAGTGCTGGTATGTGTAGGTTTCGTTCACATCCGCAGCCGTCGCGATTCCGTAATCGTTCAACAGTATGAACCCTTCCGGGACCAGCCGGCAAAGCAGCTTCTCCAGACATTCGATGGCGCCATAATTGTGCAGCAGGTAACGGCATGGAGGACTGCCGCGGTGGGAAAACTCCGCCGCGAATTCGAGATATGGCAAGGCGGCACTGGCCGGGCGGAACTCTCCCTCCAGCGAAAACAGGTGAAAGAGATTGATCAGTTTGCGTTTCGGCTCCCGAGCCACGGATGTAGCCCGCCGGATGATTTCCGCGAGATCCAGATCGGTGTGGTCCTTAAGATTTGTGCAACGCGCCAGGTACGTCCTCAGATATAGCTGGGCGACGCTTGACTCATCAACTTCGAGCACCGCGGCGGGAAGCGAATCCAGAATGTAGTTGAGGAATACGGCGCGGAAGCTATCCGCATCGCAGGCCTCAAGCTGCGTGGCGTCGATTGTCCTGATCTCATACCGGCCGGCGTGATCGGCCAGAACACCGCTCGCGGCCAGATCTTCCAATATTTGTAGTGACGAATCCGCCGCCACATAATACAAGCGCTGGTAGTAATCCTTTTCATTCGTGCGGCAGAGCCGGCGGAAAACGTCCAGGAAAAAGCGTGCGAAGAGGCCGACGCCAACGCCCAATTCAAGGATGCGGATCTGCCCTTCCAATGTTCCTTGCCGTTCCGATTCCAACAGGTTCTGAAACAATACGGCCGCCGCATTTGCCGAGTGGCAGCCGTCGTTATTTACGGCGAACGGTACCTCGTGCGAAGTGAAAGATCCGCCGCCGCGCACTTCCCAGTAGATCTGTCCCAGCTCCCAATCGATGCTCTCCGCCATCGGGCAGAAGTCCTGGATTATCACCCGAGCTGAACCCACAGTCTCGAGGATCCCGGCGGGCGAGACAGAAGCCGCAACTGTTCCGGACAGAGATTGCATGATTATATTGACACTACGCTACGGGTTGATTGCAATACGTAACCCAGCGCCGCCAAATTGCGGGTTGCTCAGCAGATGCGTTGCCGAGCGGCAGTATTCCGCCGGATAAGATTGACCGCCTCCGCGCATTGCGCCGATCTCCGGCTGCATTCTTCCCTGGGGATCCACATTCGCCATTTTCGCGTAGGTGGAAAGGAAATCCGCGCAGAACTCCCAAACATTTCCGTGCATATCGTACAAACCCCAGGCATTGGGTTCCTTCTGGCCTACCGGATGGATGACCCCGCCGGAATTGTCTTTGTACCAGCCGGCCCGGGCAAGATCCGCGGGTGTGTCTCCGGAGGAAAATCGAGTATGTGAACCGGCGCGGCAGGCATACTCCCACTGCGCTTCGGTGGGCAACGAGACCTTGACGCCGAGGCGCAGTGTCACGCGCTTGCAGAATTCCACTGCTTGCGGATAAATAAGCTGATCCACCGGCAGATTGTCCGCTTGCGTAAGACTTGGATTGAAACCCATCACCGCCTTGAATTGCGGTTGCGTGATTTCAAAGCGGCCGAGATAGAAGGGTTCGCTAATCTCAATCAGCCGCGCCGGCGATTCGTTCACCTGGTGCCCCTGCTCTTCAACAGGTGACCCCATCGTAAACTCGCCGCGCTCGATCCGAATCAACTGGAATTTCACGCCGTCCCAATCGAATTCTACTTGTCGCGATTGGCTTGCGATCGCCTTCTTGATGCTTGTGCTCATTTGCGTTCTCCCGGAACTTTGCGCCGCCGCCCCGAAAACCATCGCCGCGCACACAACACCCGCCACGAATATCCCGAATAAACGGGTGCCAGCTGTCTGCTTAAACGAATCATGCAAGTGCCTGCGTGGCTCATGGGTGCTTTGCATCATAGGCGGTCTTGCACCGGCTGTCCCAGTCGGTGCCGTAGCTTTCTTTGTGACCGGAGGCCAAATTCTTGTAGTAATCGTCAAAAGAAGCGCTGTGCGGCCGTGCCCATTCGTAGTAGCTGGTGGTGCATCCGCGTTTATCCTTGCAAGCGTCAAAGGCGGTGAGCGCCGTCTTGACACCCTCGTATTCCTTCCGCTCGATGGCCTTAATATAGTCCTCGCGGCTGCGAACACCGCCGGAACAATCGGGGCCCATGATGTTGTCGAAGTCGCCTTTGTGAGAGAGATTGGCCAGCTCAATTACATAGACATCCATGATGACGCACTTGTCATAGCAGGGATCGAGTGTAATGGTTCCCGCGCTCATCAGCGTGTGCCCGCCGCCCGCGGTGGGGCCGGTCACCACCGTTGGATCCGCGCCACCGTTGGCCGCCTTAGCCGCGGCATAGACGCCGGTTCCGCCGTCGCAATTGGTCACCGAGTCTTTGATCTGCTGCAGGTTCCAATTGGCGTCCTTACCGGTCGCAGGACATTTTGCCGCCGGTGTCGGCGTCGGCGGTGCCGGCCTTGATCCTCCGCAACTGCACACTGTTAGTAGTTCTCCTTTAATTGCATATCAGGCGCACCATTGCTTCAGATAGGCGATACCCGCGGCATGGAGCCGCTGGATCCGATCTCCCTGGCTGGCGATTTGCTTATCGTTGAGCACGGTGGCGGCCCAGGAAAAGAGCGGATCGGTATCGAAGCTGGAGCCGAGCATAAACATCATCGCCGCGACAAGCGTGACCCCCTGCGGATTGGCAACCCCATACCTGCCGGACACAGCAGCGGCTTTCAGTATCAGCCGCTCCAAGCCCTTATCTCCAAGATACAGCGCCTTCTCCGGGAATACCCTTGTCAGGCGGGCTTTCAATTCGATCAGGAATGCCTGCGGTGCACCGATAATTTCCAGCGGCTCCTGAAGCAGCCGCGTTTGGGCTGCATCGATGTACGCGTTATCGGGACCGGACACCAGATCAAGGTAATCCATGGCCCTTTGATGAAGGGTCTGCGCCTTATCGCCGGCGCTGGCTGATTTATCGGTCAGAACGTCGGCCGCCCAAGGCAATTGCGGATCGGTGTCGAACCCGCGGCCGATCAGTAGAGTCAGATCGATGAAAAGCACCACATAGTTTGAAGTGGACAGCCGATACCCGGCTGACTGTTTGCGCCCGTACTGCACCGTCTCCCTTACGCCGGCCTCGCCCAGGAAAATGGAATGTTTCGGGAACTGTTCCTGCACATGCCGCATGGCCGCAAGTTCGAAGTTGGGTGAGTTGGAGTTCGCAAACTCCTCCATCTGATCGGGCCGGATAATCACGCGGCCGCCTCAGTTTGGTTCAGCCGGCGTTTGTATAATCCGCCAACGTGCGTTAGTCCCATTGCTTCATACAGACGCCCTGTGCCCGTAATGTTGACGTTGGTGGAGACGCCCAGGCACATCTCTTGCGCTCCTTGCTCGATGGCCCATTGCTCGAAGGCCCGCAAAAGCCGCAGCGCCGTCCGTCCGCCGCGATAGCGCGGGTCCACGAATAGCACCATGTCGCAGGCGACCTTCTCGTCACAGAAAAAATAGTCGGAGATATAGCCGCCGATCATGCCCACCACAACACCGTGATCTTCGGCTACAAAACCACCGTACGTCGTGGGGGCTGTAATGTAATTGGTGAATAACCGGCGCACTTTATCGCGATCGAACGGGAGAAATGAGTAGGCGCTCTCTTCGTGCATGGACGCACCCATCCCCAGCACTATCTCAATGTCTTCGTGCCGGGGAACACGAACGGTCATCCCCACATAATACCCGATTGGAAACTACCGCCGCTTCCAGACGGTCTTATCCAAAGTAGGGAACTTGATTTTGCAATTTCCGGGATCGATGCCTTCCACTCTGGCGGCGCCCCGTTCATCCAAACTCCCGGTGACGATGGTTCCGTCCGGAAGCTTGATCTCGTACGCCTGGCCTGGAGTCGGATTTCCTTCCTTGTCCACCATGGCGATTTCCACCCAGTGTTTCTTGTCCGGCGAGACGACCTTCGTCCCGGAATTGGAGGGCGGGGAGGAACTGGAAGTCGCCGGGGAAGTAGAAGAAGAGGACGAAGCCGGGGTACATGGCACGACGGCGCCTCCCACTTCGTCGTGCTGGAAGGAACCGTCCGCGTCCTGTTCGGCCTTAGTTAAATCCGATGCCATGATGTTGGGTATCCGGCTAACGCGCCGGATGTTCTTTCGCGGCCATAAACAAGCTATCCATGCGCGCGGAGGAATTCCTTAACACTTTATCATTGAGGATTCGCGATGCCCAGGGAAGATCCTCGCGTGTATTGAAATCGCTCCCGTACACCATCATAAGGTCGATGTACTTGCACACGTCCCGTTCTGCTTTGACGGCGTACTGCGCGGCTTGATCGATCCCATAACGAATAGTTTTCCGCACCCCCGGCTCCTGCATCGCCTGGCACTCCGCCGGGAAACACTTGTTCAGATGGACCACCATGCGATTCTCAAAATCCGTGTTGGCGCCTTCCGTAAAGGCGCTCATCTGCTTCTGGCGGATCACCATTGTTTTTGGACCCCGCGTCTGCAACAAAACACCGGCCTAATCATTCGAGAGAACATCCACCTGGCGGCCGGCATTCTTCGTGACCCAAGTCCGCTCTTCTATTGACAGCGGACCGCCGAAATACTCCACCGCCCGCAGGCAGCGGACGCGCAGGGAAGGCAGATTCTCCGGATCCACATCCGGCAGCCGATCCAGGTTGGCCGCGACAATTTGGAACATCTTCGCAATCTCCGCGCGCTTGCCGGCGCCTTCGTCTCTCACGCCCTGGTCCGCCGGGCTCTGCCCCCATGTTTCGCGCCGCAGCCGGGCAGCGGCCCACGGCGTCAAATATTCCAGATATCC
>JANXXV010000287.1 GCA_025350445.1 Bryobacteraceae bacterium
AGCGTAATGGCGAGCGTGTATCAAACCACGATGGATGGCAAACTGCTGGCCGCCAATCCCGCCCTGGTGACGATGCTGGGTTATGGCTCGGAAGAAGAATTGAAGGCGGCCGGCCTGGTGACAAACATCTACGCCGAACCCCACAAACGCAGCGAATTCCTGCGGAACGGGGTGCGCCAAGGGGAGGTCAGGAACAAGGAGATGGTACTGACGCGGAAGGATGGTACGCGGATAACCGTCCTTGACAAGTTCCGCACCGTGCCGGATGCCTCCGGCAACGTGGAATATCTTGAAGGCACGCTGATCGACATCTCGGATCGAATCGTATTCGAACAGGAATTGGCAAGGGCCCGCGATTCCGCAATTCAGGCCTCGCGGCTCAAATCTGAATTTCTGGCCAATATGAGTCATGAGATTCGCACGCCGATGAATGGAGTGATCGGGATGACCAACTTATTGCTCGATACCCATCTCAGTCCGGAACAACGGGAATATGCAGTGGCGGTGCGGCGGTCGGCTGGATTCCTGCTGGAAATCATCAACGATATCCTCGATTTTTCGAAGATTGAAGCAGGCAAGCCCGAACTGGCGTCAGTCGATTTTTCGCCCCGCGTATGCGTCGAAGAAGTGTTGGAAATGCTTTTCGATATGGCGGAGGAGCGCAAGATCGAGCTTCTTTGCCACTTCGACGATACCGTCCCCGATGCGCTCCGCGGCGACCCCGGCCGCCTTCGCCAGGTGATCACCAATCTGGTTGGAAACGCGCTGAAGTTCACCGAACAAGGCGAAGTGATCGTCAGGGTATCGGCCATAGATCCGGCGGCGCCGGAGGTTCTGTTGAAATTCGATGTGTCGGATACCGGAATCGGCATCACCGCCGACCAGATGGCGCGAATTTTCGAACCGTTTTGCCAGGGTGATGGGTCCACCACCAGGAAATACGGCGGAACCGGGCTCGGCCTGAATATTTCGCGAAGAATCGCGGAAACGATGAAGGGTTCCATCAATGTCAAAAGCGAACCCGGCGTAGGGTCGACGTTTCACTTCACCGCCATGTTTGAGAATCGCTCGCCCGGCGTAGCCTGGTCACCCCCTGAGGTGCTGAAAGGGCTTAGAGTTCTGGTGGTGGAAGATAACCACGCAGCGCGCGGCCTGCTGGTTGAGAAGGTACGAAATTGGGGCATGCAGCCTATGGAGTGCGCCGCCGGGCAGTCCGCCCTGAGTATTCTGCAACTGCATGCTTCGGCCGGCGAGCCCATCAATTTTGCGTTGGTGGATTGCCAGATGCATGGGCTGAACGGCATCGACTTCGTTCAATCGGTGCGTGCCGACAATTCCCTGACTGGACTGCAGTTGGTTTTGATCACCAATTTTGGCCACCGTAGTGTAGCGCTGGGCGATTGGGACCGGACAATCGCCGGTGTGGTTACGAAACCTATCCGCGGAAAAACGCTGCTCGATATCCTGACCCACCGCCGCAATCCTCCGACGATGGCCAGTGATCTCTTTCCGGCGTCGGGCGTCCTCGGGAGAGGTCTTTCGAATTGCAGAATCCTGGTGGCGGAGGACAACCTGGTGAACCAGAGAGTCGCTTCCCGAATGATTGAGAAACTGGGTCACCAGGTAGACGTGGTATTGAACGGCAATGAAGCGCTGGCCGCAATTGAGCAAAAGGAGTACAGCTTGGTATTGATGGACTGCCAGATGCCGGGGATGGATGGATTCGAAGCCACCGCCGAGATTCGCAAACGGGAAAAGGGCAAATCGCATCTACCGGTGATCGCCATGACTGCGCATGCGATGAAAGGCGACCGCGAACGATGCATCAACGCCGGCATGGACGACTACCTCACTAAACCGGTAAATCCGGAAGAACTCGCCGCGGCGCTGCAGCGATGGCTGCCGCAAGATTCGTATTGGATTGAGGCCAGGTAAACCTATAATGACTTCATGTCCTCTGGTCCCCCCCGCGAGCTTCGAAGCCGGAAATGGTTTCATGGCGCCGATTACTACAATTTCGCGCGGCGCACATACATGCGCGCCGCCGGCTACAACGCAGACGTTTTCGATGGCAAGCC
>JANXXV010000633.1 GCA_025350445.1 Bryobacteraceae bacterium
TTGAAACCCTCCCGGTTTCGGTACGGAATCTCTTGTATTCAATATATAAATATACCGAATTCCATAGACTGCTTTCAACGACTTAGATCAGTCAACGATAACTATGTTTTCATCTAATTTTCACGGTAAATCTGGTACACTGGGCACGTCCTTCAGGAGGGATTTATGAGCTATGTACGCTCGTGGGGGGTTACACTTCTCACGGTGATCAGCATCATGTTTGTGCTTTCGCCGCTCGTTCAAGCGCAATCGGATACAGCTTCAATGACGGGTTTTGTCCGTGACGCCACTGGTGCCGTAGTGCCGAACGCCAATGTTGTCATCAGGAACGAATCCACTGGAGTTGAACGCCGGACGGTTTCCAGTCCGGCTGGTTACTTCATTGTTTCAAATCTTCCGCCGGGCGCGTATACAATTTCGGTGGAGGCAACCGGATTCAAGAAATTCGAATCTTCGCAGAACAAACTCGATCCCAACATCACAGCCACGGTTGACGCCAGTTTGCAGGTTGGTTCGGCTACCGAGACAATTAATGTTGTGGCTGAGGCAGTTGGAATTCAGTCCGATTCCTCTACCGTGGGCCGGGTCATCACCACGAAAGAAGTCCAAGATACTCCCCTGAACGGTCGCAACCCGCTGTTTCTGGCGCTACTGAAGCCCGGTGTCAGCGGCGGCGCGCTTGCACAATTCGGCTTTGATCTGACGACCGGCGGTTTGAACATCAACGGTGGCCGTACGCAGGATAACCTCATTACCTATGACGGAGCCGTTGGGGTTCGCACCCGTTCCAACGGAACCAGCATCGGAACGGCCGATGTCGATGCCGTGCAGGAAGTACAGGTATTGACCTCCAATTACAGCCCGGAATATGGACGTTCTTCGGCCGGTCAGGTTCGCATCGTCACCAAGAGCGGCGGCAAGGAATTTCATGGCGCCGCGTATGAATACTTCCGCAATTCGGCCTTGAATGCGAATGAATGGCAACGTAATCGAGTGGTCGGGCAGCCGAACATCAGCGGCCAGGCTGCGCCGTTCCGGTATAACCAGTATGGATGGAACCTTAACGGCCCGCTTTTCATTCCCAACCATTTCAATACGCAGCGAAACAAGTTGTTCTTCCTTTTCAGTCAGGAATGGACCAAATACCGCAGGGAAGAATTGCAGCAGCAAACCGTGCCGACAGACGCTATGAAACGGGGAGATTTCAGCCAGTTGCTTGGAGCGAATCCGTACTTCGGCACTCCGCAATATGTTCGAGATCCGCTGCGGACGGGCAATTGCAATGCCAGCGATCAAGCGGCATGCTTCCCGGGCAATATTATTCCGCCGAGCCGGCTGAGCCCGCAGGGCGTGGCGTTGCTGAATTCGTATCCTTCGCAAACCCCTGGATTCTTTCTTGGAAAGTCCAACTATTTGATCTCGCCTATCCGTCTCGATAATCAGCGGAAAGACACGGGAGCAGTGGACTATCTGCCGGCGGAAAACCATTACGTCCGCTTCCGCGTGCAGAACTTTTCACTATTCCACAAGGACTCCAACCGCGGCGGCACCGACCGTGCGCCGGCTCAGTTGGACCGTCCGAACCAGACGGCTTCGCTGAACTACATCTGGACCGTTTCTCCGACTGTCGTCAACGAATTCCTGTTGAGCGCCAGCGCCGATCACGTCAAGATTTCAGTAATTCCCGGCCACTACCAGCGCAGCACGTACGGCATCAACTATCCGTATATCTTCCAGCAGAAGGAAATTTTCGACAAGATTCCAACCACTGAGATCCCAAATTTTGCCACCATCGACGGCGGGCCCTATCCGTCTTCCTCGGCGGGTCCGATTTACGATCTGTCTGACAATATCACGAAGATTAAGGGTAATCACACGTTTAAGGCTGGCGTCCTGTGGGAGCGCCAGGGCCAGAACGACTTCGACCAGATTAATGTGGCCGGCGTTCCCGGTGGCACCAATAATCAGAACGGTCGATTCGTATTTAACGATTCCCGCGATGGTGGCTCAGGGCTTGCCATCGCCAATGCCGCGTTAGGGCTGTACACCACTTATGCGGAGCTTGGAACACGCGCCTATACTCCTTATCGAGGAACTATGTGGGAACTCTTCGCGCAAGATTCCTGGAAGGTTAACAGTAAGCTCCATTTGGATTACGGCGTACGATACACCGTAATTCAACCGTATTACAGCTTGTGGGGCAACATGTCGGTTTTTGATCCGGCGTCTTACGATCCGGCCAAGGCCGTGAAGCTCGATCCGAGAACCGGTTACGTGCTTCCGGGAACGGGCGATGTATACAACGGACTGATCATCCCTGGCAGCGGCTTTACTAATGCGGCGAAGGGCCGGTTTCCCGCCGCCGGGGATGCACAGTACACAAGGTTGTTCAAGGGTAACAAGGAATACTCCCAAACCCACTACAACGATATTCAACCCCGCGTCGGCATGGCTTACTCGCTCTCGGATAAGATGGTGTTCCGGAGTGGCGTAGGCCGTTACTTCACCCGCCTCGGCGTGAGTGATTCGGTATTCCTCGGCGGTAACCCTCCATTCCAGCCGACAGTGTCCACCACGAATGGTTTGGTGGACAATCCCGGCGCGGCCGCGGCCGCCGGCACGGTGCCGTTCCCGTTGACGCTTACATCTCAGGATCCGATCTTTAAGAATCCGGAATCCTATCAATGGAATGCGACGCTTCAGCGTGAAATTATCAACGGCACAGTCGTGGAGGTGGCATACGTGGGCCGCCGCGCACTCCACCAACAGCGGGAACGCAACATCAATCAGCTCTTGCCCGGTACGGTGCAGGCGAATCAGGGTGTCAATCCGGATTTCTTGCGGCCCTACAAGGGATTCGCTGTCATTCGCGTAACCAACAACGACGCGAACGCCCGCTACAACGGGCTTCAAATCGCCGTCAACAAACGTTTTTCCAAGGGGCTGTCTTACGGTCTGGCGTATACGCTATCGAAGAGCTACGACGACGGTTCTTCTCAGCGCGATATCCTTCCTAACGCTTTTGACGCTCACAATCTATGGGGCCCTTCGGATTACGATCGCCGCCACGTATTTGTCGCCAACGTGATCTATGAGCTGCCGTTGCTGCGTAATCGCAAGAGTATTTTGGGTCTGGTAGCCGGTGGATGGCAGATCGGAATGGTGGTTCAGCTTCAAACTGGTACCCCCTTCACGGTCTCGAAAGGAAACGACTACGCGGGCGTGGGATCTGGAAGCGGTTCGCAGATCTGGAATGTAGCTGGCGATGTTCACAATTCCGATCCGAAGTTCTCGCTTGCTTCGGGCGATCAGAACTTCTACTTCAACCCACAGGCATATAAGGTTCCGGCCGCTGGGACATTTACGACGCAGAACAACCGCAACCTTGCGTATAACCCTGGATTTCAGAACATTACGGCATCGTTGTTCAAGACCTTCCCGATCGGCGAGCGCCAGGCGGTTACCTTCCGCTCGGAGTTCTACGATCTGCCGAACCATCCGAATTGGAATGGCGCGGACACCGATCCGACAAGCGGGACGTTCGGAAAGGTGAATAACAAGAACTTCGAACGCACGCTCCAATTGAGTTTGCGCTACACGTTCTAGACAATCGATCACAGCAACATTCGGTGCCCCGGTGCTTCGGCATCCGGGGCATTTTTTTCGTGCGTGAGTGTATCGCTTTGGATACATTGACAAGGTAAAAGTTACGCACATCAGTAGCTTCTGCTTTCTAGGAGTTATCCTAGATGTTTAGTTACAGTTGTTTAAGGCGACACTTTTTGGCTTTTCAGATGCAACTAAATACTGTGGGTGGTTATGCTCTCACTACGTAAACATTGCCCGGAAGAGATTGCCGATCTGGCTGAACTTTACCTCTTAAACCGCCTTTCCGAGGAAGCGAACCGCCAAGTGGAAGAGCATCTGCTAAGTTGCTCGCGGTGCATGGAGATTTTGGAAGAGACCGAGCAGTTTCTGCTGGCATTCCGCGGAGCAAGAGAGCGCATGATTTCCGATATGCGCCCTATGCCCGTTAACGCCCGGCCTCGCCATCTCCTGATGTTTCCTCAAGCGTCCGCCTAAAGCCCGGCTGTTCATCGGACAGCGAATCGTATACTATTTGTTAATGCCCATCCATCCCCGTTTGGCTTCCAGGATGCCAGCGATGCAGATTTCGGCCACCCCGGCTTCGCCATTGGCAATAATCTCCCTGCGAACTTTCCCTGTGCGCGAGCCAGTTTCCCGCCGGTCCTACACTGTGGTCAAGCTGTCCACCCGCGATGGCATCACTGGATACGGCGAGTGCGGTGCTGCGTCCCCATCGGAAATCGCCAAGGCGACCGCCGTCGTCCAGGGCAAGCCCGCGACGGCCGTGGAAGTGATACGGGCGCAATTAGCCTCCGTCGCGAACATGCAGGCAGCGGTGAACATGGCGCTGCTTGACATCGTAGGCAAGCACACCAAGGCGCCGGTCTATCGGGTGTTGGGCGGACCCACCCGCAACAAGGCCCGCGCACTCACCGCGCTGGTTGGGGATTCCGACGACGCGTTGGTACAGGCGATGAAGAATGCCGTGGCGCAAG
>JANXXV010000703.1 GCA_025350445.1 Bryobacteraceae bacterium
CCGCCATTTTGTTGGGATCCACTTGCACATGAACGGCATACTTCTGTGCGCCAAACACCTGCAGTTGGGCGACGCCGGTGATCATGGAGATCCGCTGGCCCACCGTAGTCTCGGCATACTCCTGAAGCGCCCACATTGGCAGCGTCGACGACGTCAGTGAAAGCATCATGATCGGCATGTCCGCCGGGTTCACTTTTCGGAACGAAGGAGGATTCGGCATACCGGCGGGCAACAGCGGCATGGCTTCGCTAATGGCAGTTTGCACGTCTACCGTGGCGCCATCAATTTGGCGGCTGAGGTCAAACTGGAGAGTAATGTTAGTGCTGCCGAGGGAATTCGTCGAATTCATCGAATCGAGGCCGGCAATACCGGTAAACTGCCGCTCGAGCGGAGTAGCAACCGCGGAAGCCATGGTAGCGGGATCGGCGCCGGGCAGGCTTGCCGAAACGGTCAATGTAGGGAAATCGACGCTGGGTAGATCGCTAACCGGAAGCGCCTGATAGGAGACGATTCCAAACAGCGCAATCCCCACCATGAAGAGGCTGGTTGCAATCGGCCGGCGGATGAATATTTCGGAAAAATTCACGGTGATCTCCTTTCCTTAGGAGGCCGGTCTGGCCTTCTTGCCGGGCGCTCCCCGGTTATCTCTCAACTGAATCCGGGTGCCGGGCGCCAAACGGAGCTGCCCTTCGGTAACAACCGTCTCGCCCGCTTCCAAACCGCGCTCGACTACCATCTCCTCATCAATCCGCGCGCCGGTGGCGATGGGGCGGGATTCCACAGTGCGGTCGGCTTTGACAACAAATACGAATGGACCATCCTGTCCGGTTTGAACCGCCTGGTTCGGAATCACCAGCGCGTTCGATTGCATCGTAAGACGCAGCGTGACGCGAACGAACTCACCCGGCCAGAGCTTGCGGTCCGCATTGGGAAACGTACCCTTCAGCTTGATGGTGCCCGTCGACATATCCACGTTGTTGTCAACGAAAGTCAATACGCCCGTTTCCTTGGTTCCTTCGTCGTCCTGCGGGGCGGCGATCACCTGCAGTTTATTGACGTCCATGTAGCGCTTCACCGGACGCAGTTGCGATTCCGGCACGGCGAAAGTGACGTAGATGGGTTGCACCTGATTGATGGTGGTCAAGTCCACGCTGCTCCCGGTGACTACATTCCCTTGTTTCACATTGATGCTGCCGGTCCGGCCGTCAATGGGAGATTTTACTTCGGTGTATCCCAACTGCACGCGGACATTCTCAACCGTTGCCTGGGTGGCGGCGATTTCGGCACGCGCACTTTCAATAGCTGCCTTATCGGCTTCTACTCCCTGCAACATCGCGACCGCATTCGTGCGCACCTGCTCGGCCTGTTCCTTTGAGATCACACCCTCCTGCATCAGCTTGGCGTACCGGGCGGCCTGCGCCTCGGCGTACTTCTGCTGGGCGATGTCCCTGGCCAGATTGGCTTGCGCCTGCTGCAACTGGGCGTTGTTCTTTAACAGATTCGCTTCCACCTGTTGCAGCTGGGCGCGAGTGGCCCGCGGGTCGATGGTGAACAGCAGGTCGCCCGTCTTCACATAGTCGCCTTCTTTGAAAGAAACCTGTGTCAACTCGCCCCCCACCTGCGCCTTAACGGCGATGGCGGAATAGGCTTCCACATTCCCGATCACTTGAATATCCACCGGAACGTCTTTCGTGGTGACCTTCGCCACCATGACGGGCGCGCCGCCGTCGCCCTTTTTTGCGGAGGCGGTAGTCGGCGCGGGTTTGCCTGAACACCCGCCGAGGGCGAGACAAGCAGCTAGAAGAGTAATACCCGGCAAGGTCCAAAACCAGCGGCCATTGCCCTTATGACTAACAGTTATCATTCCATGCACCAGGAATCGAATCATACTAAAGAATTTGAGTGAGCGCAGTCTAGAAGCGAGCCAGTTAAATAGCAACGGAAAGCAGAGTCCAATCTAAAAAATCCCGGCCATCGAATCCGGACCTCGCGAGGCATTGGACAGACGACAGAACTTCGACGCCGACACCGCTTCTACCTCATGATTTGGCGTCGGATAGTTCTATAAGGTTACGCGGGTTCCCGTATTGGTGCAAGCTGTTGGCAGTAAATACGGGGTCTACTGTACGGACTGCCGGTGTGTGGCGGCTTGGATCTATTCCCCCGAATGCCATTGGCTCATTAGCTAGTCGCTCATCAGGAAAATCAGCGGGCGCACGTCATCTTCCGGGGTCCATTCCCAGTAGCGCAGAAGAATCTTATAGACCATCAGGCCGGTTTCGCCTTCCCCGAAAAGGAGGAATCGCAGCGCCTGGTTCATGGGGTTCCTGCGTGTAAGTCCAAGGAAGATGCTGCAGGGATCGATCAATTCACTAATGTAGGCAATGGTGTTCGCGATGGCGATGGCTTGCGAAACTTCGACGACGTAGTTCCCGTTCTCTTCGCGGACCGAAACCTGCAACGGCGCGAAAAATTCGCTGCGGTTATCCAGCAGATTAACAATTACAAACGCCGCCTGGTCTTTAGTCGTGTAGTAGCGGTGAATGTCTTTAAACTTTGCGGCCCTGGCTTCAGGGGTTGAGGTACGCATCGGAATCAAGTCCACTTTCTTGCCGGTGATCGCCTGCCAAAGCCGGGCCGATTTTTCGTCAACGAAGCTGAGTTCGGAAACGCGCAATTCCGTCGCACGCAGGAAGCGGCTGACAGCGCTGATGATGATAATGACGAGAATGAAAATGCCGGCGATGATGATGCCGTCCGGCCTCTCGATCACGTTGGCCACCGTAGTGTAGCCGAACACTCCGGCGACCAGCCAGCAATACAGGCTCAGGGTGACGCGGCGTTCCCGCCACAAGGAAAGTGCGGCGGCGATGGCCGCCGACAGCATCAGCACCAGCACGCCGGTAGCGTAAGCGCCGCCCTGCGCTTCCACATTTGCCTTGAATACCAGTGTGACCAGCACATTGATAGCGAAGAGCACCAACACCAGGGGCCGTGGATAAGCTACCCAGGACGGAGCCATTCCTAAGCGCGGCATATAACGCGGAATCAAGTGCAACAGGCCCGCCATGGCGGAGGCGCCCGCGAACCACAGGATCAGAATGGTGGAAACGTCGTAGACCGTTCCGAATTGGTTGCCCATCAACCCGTGCGCAAGATAGGCAATGGCGCGCCCGCTGGCCTTTCCGCCGATGCGATAGGCCGATTCCGGGATCAGCAACGTGGTAACAAAGCTGGACACCAGCAGCATGACGCTCATGATGGCGGCGGCGGCGGCCAGGAGCTTTCTGGTATTGGCGACGCGGCCGGCGGGCACTTCGCTCTGCTCGTCCTTGGGGCCGCCGCGGATCAACGGCATCACGGAAACTCCGGTTTCAAAG
The DNA here is from genome assembly GCA_025350445.1 of Bryobacteraceae bacterium. The sequence goes on from JANXXV010000703.1 coordinate 3,381, forward strand.
CCGCTGAGACCCAGCGCAAGCCGCGGAAAGATCAGCCCGGATGCGATGGCGATCGCCGTCCAGTCGCCGCGCAACTGAAGCGTCACGTTCCAATTGTGGAACAGTTCCGGGTGGTGCGAAATTTCGATCAGACACCGGGCCAGCACCACGACATTCAATACCAGATAGGGAACAGCCACCGCGGAAGCAAGCTCAATAGCTTCACTGAATCCCTTAAGGAACACCAGGGCGAGCAGGAACAGCAGGCCCAGGGTGATGGTCATCGCGGCGTCGCCAAGGAAGGGGTGGAAGTACGGATTTTCGATGGCGTGCTGCGCGGCGTCCGCGGCCGACAACGTCATGGTGATGACGAAATCGGTAGCCGCGAATCCAAGCAGGGCTAGAACCAGAATGCGGCCCCACCAGCCATGCAGCAGGTTTTCGAGCATCGCAATG
>JANXXV010000724.1 GCA_025350445.1 Bryobacteraceae bacterium
ACCCGGCCTTCTATTGAAGACATCGAATTCGGCTCGCGGCTGGTGGCGGCCGGCCGGCGCATCCTGCTGCGCCCGGACATCGAAGTAAAACATTTGAAACGCTGGACGTTCCGGCGGATGATCCGCACGGACGTGTTTGATCGCGGCATTCCGTGGGCCGAATTGATCCTGCGGAACCGGAGTATGCCAAACGATTTGAATCTGCAATTCCATCAGCGGCTCAGCGTTATTCTGGTGTATGTGCTGCTTGGCCTTTCGATCACGGGCCACTTCGTTTATTCGGGAGCCGCCGTGCTTCTAGCGGTCATCGCCCTGAACTTCCCGTTCTACATCTTTCTCGCCCGGCGCCGCGGAGTTCTATTCGCGATGGCGGTAATTCCTCTGCACCTCCTCTATCACTTCTACAATGGACTGTCGTTTGGCATCGCGCTGCTGCGTTGGGGAGCGTCGCGTGGCCGCGCGTGAACGCTCGTTCGCAATCGCCGCTTTGCTGATCGTTGCTACGCTGCTTTGTTTCCGGGGCGCGGGGCAGAACGATTTCATCACGCTTGACGATCGAATTTACGTTCTGGACAATCAGGCCGTGCGGGCGGGACTCACCTGGGACGGGATCGTGCAAGTCTTCACCACTGTGCCCTTCTCCTACTGGCAGCCTTTGGCGTTTCTTTCTCATATGGCGGACGTGCAGTTGTTCGGCGTCAATCCCGGCGCGCATCATCTGATGAGCGTTGCTTGGCATTGCGCCAACGCGGTTATGCTAATGTTCGCACTCTTACGGTTAACCGGCGCCATGTATCGCAGCGCGCTGGTGGCTGCGCTTTTCGCGCTGCATCCGATGCATGTGGAGCCGGTTGCCTGGATCGCTTCTCGAAAAGATCTGGTGAGCGCCTTCTTCTTCATCGCCGCACTTTGGGCTTACGCGTCGCGGCGGTTCTTTTTGGTATGCATCGGGTTTGCTCTGGGGCTGATGGCGAAACCGGGCATCATGGGATTCCCGTTGGTGTTGCTTCTGTTGGATTTCTGGCCACTTCAGAAAACGAAATGGACGACCGCTGCCATTGAGAAAATCCCGCTGTTCGCGCTCTCGGCGGCAAGCGTGATGGTTACGCTGGGCAGCATTGGCTATTCCGGTCAATTAGTGGCGGACAACCACGTCTCCGCGGCGGATATGGGTGCGCCGTTGAGTGCGTTAAACATCGCGGGCCAGTATCTGCCCCGGTTTTTTTGGCCGGACCAGCTCTCGGTATGCTACATCACCGAGCATCTATTCCCTGCCTGGATCAGTTGCCTGGTAGTTATCGGAATATCCGCGGCAGCCGTCCGGTTCCGGCGCCGGACGCCCTACCTGTTTTTGGGCTGGTTCTGGTATCTGGTGATGCTGGCGCCATCCACCGGACTCATGGTGGCGGATCGATTCAGCTACCTTCCGTTTATCGGGCTGTCAATCGCGGTGGTGTGGGGGGTGGCGGATCTTGCCGCCAACCACCGGGTGAAGCGCCTGGGCGCAACTGCCGCCGCCGCGGTTTTAATCGTATTAGGCGCTCTCAGTTTCAAGCAGGTATCGATGTGGCGCAACAGCTACACGATTTTTGGGCAGGCAATCGCGTACGACCCTGAGAACTATGTTGCGCGGCAATGGCTGGGAGATACCTTGAGCATGGACGGGCGGTATCGGGAGGCTATTTCTCAGTATGAACAGGCGCTGCGGGAACAACCGGATTACTTCCTGGTAGAGGTGAACTGCGCCCGGGTGTACCTGCAGACCGGTTCCGATAGCGATGCCATCCGCCACTATTCCGCGGCAATCCGGCTGCGGCCTCAGATGGCGAACCCCTACAAGGAACTGGGAGACATTCTACTGACACAAGGCAATCTGGTCGAGGCGCTGGTGAATTATAAGAAGGCACGGGAGCTGCATTACCCGGACGCTCAGAAAATCGACAGCCTGGTGCGAAGCGTGGAGGCTGCGCTGCCACAGTAGCGTAGTGTCCAAAAATGGCTGCCTGAGTGGCAACAATCCGTTCTCGGCGCGTCATTCGAAGGTCTGAGCGACGGACTGGATTTCACCAGCACGCGATGCTCACATTCGCCCCAAGCCGGGGCAAACCTCCGAAAAGTAGCGGCAACGGTCGAG
>JANXXV010000744.1 GCA_025350445.1 Bryobacteraceae bacterium
TCTGTTCTCATAGCGCCCATTTCAGACTATTTATCTTCGCCAGGCGCACGGTACTTGGAAGGCAGCGCCAGCGCCTGATCCACTTCATCGACGGTCAATAGCGGTGTGGTCTTGATGTGAACCAGTCCCGAGGATCCCGCGGACAGGGATAGAGCAGCGACGGCGATATTGTCCGGCGCCTCCACAATGAGGACGACATCGTCGGAGCCGAAAGCGAAGTAAAAGCTCTCCACCTTGCCCTTGATTTGTTTCATAGCGGTTTGAACGGCAGTCTTCCGGCCGGAGGCTTTGTCTTTCGCCAGCCCCTTGAGTCCATCCGCTGAATAGCTTGCTTGAATCAGATACTTTGGCATTGGTTTGTCCTTTCGGGGCGTCATTGAAAAGCCCCGGGCAATCCTGTGATTGTACTGGAGGCGCAAATGGGAAAGCAACGAAAAGCAGCAGGTTTCGCGCTAGAGTTCGAACGTTTGGTCCAGGACAAATATCCTGACGGTCTCCCGCCGAATACCATCAACGGCCATCGCTTCCGCCGTCGCTGGAGAATCCAAGCCTTTCATGTAAACGGCCAAGTCCTCAGGTTCAAAGCAGACTGCGACCTCGTTGCCTCCGAGCGTACCGAAACTGATGGGTTTGGAGACGGTCTGACTCCTGAATAGGTCCCCGTGGGTGCGGAAGCCCCGTTCCCATTTCACCAAGTCTTCTACCTGCGCTACTACGACAACCTTAGCCATTTCCATTCTCCTTAAGTGGTGATGCAGGCTTCAAAGATAACAGAAATTTGATCCGCTGCAATATGCTGGAGCCATGCGATTTGCCTATGTGATGTTAATCTCCAGCAGGCTGTTTGCCCAAACCGCTTCCCTCACGGTGGAAGCGCCGCCGCGCACGCTTCCCGCCTACGTCTCCGCTAAGCTAAGCGCATCGGATCGTGAACTGTTCGGCAAACTGATGCAGGTGTGGCTCGAAGCCGCATGGTCCGCAGTGACGCAAGAAGGGTATCCGCTCTGCTTCATCAACGAACTTCCGCCGCTGAATACCGACCGGCGCATGGTGGGCCGCGCGTGCACTGTTCGCTACTTGCCCAATCGCAAAGACCTGCGTGAGAAACTTTACGCGGCTGGCCCGCAGCTGAATTATCGTTCCGCCGAAGAAGCCCAGCCGGGCGACGTGCTGGTGTTCGACGCCGGTGGTGAAACTCACTCCACTGTTTCAGGCGCCATGGTTACCACGCGGTTCCTAATGCGCGGCGGCGCGGGGATCATGGTCGATGGATGGATGCGCGACGTTCCGGATCTGGCGGCGATGCCGGCCGGCATCTACCTGCGCTGCGGCCATGCCTCGAGCGTCAGCCCGCTAATGATGAGCGCCGATTATCAGGTGCCGGTGCGCATCGGCGGTGTGACGGTGACGCCGAGCGATCCGCTGGTCGGTGAACGCCATGGCGTCCTGGTCATCCCGGCGTCCATCGTGGATAAGGTTCTTGAGAAGGCGATGGAGCATGATGCGCAGGAAGACTTTCAACGGCGTCTGCTGCCGCAAGGCGAGCCGGTCTATGGCGTCTATCCCACTTTGAACGAAGCGAACAGAAAGAAGTTTGAAGACTTCAAGAAGCAGCAGCAGAAGTGATTGTTGTTCAGGAACTCCATGGCAGCACGGGTATTTTGAAAGGCCGGCGGGGGCGCCGGCCGCGGACCTGGGGTCCGCCGTCCAAATGGTTAGCTAATTTCTGCTGGTTACGCGGTCAGTTCGCGCCCCAATAGCTCAGAGGCTTTCCGCAGCGAGTAGGGCGCCTCCTGTGAATTCATCACCCGGGCGATCTCTTCATCTGTCAAATGGAATTGAGTGCGCAGATGCAGAATGAATTTCACCTTATATTCCTGGTGCATCGAAAGAAAGGTGGTCCCATTCTTTTCCACCGTGGAAATCCAATCGAACCGCTTCATGTCCATCAGGACACTCTCGGTCGTCTTCAAGTGCTGGGCAGTTACGGTAAGTGACTGGTAGCTAGGCATAATTTGAAATTGTCTATATCGATCCACGGCTTCCCAGGTGTTTGGCGGCTGCCGCTCCCACACCGGAAAATCCGGCGGCGATCTCACGCGCCCGGTCCAGGGCGGTCCGCACATCGGGAAGAATATTCTCCGCGCCGATGTACTCAATGAATTCGGCTTGCATTAGGAACTCCGCCGGTTGACGCCGGGCGCCGCAGAACAAAAGCGTTCTGCCCGTTCGCCTCAGGCGGTCTGAAAATACCTTCAGCGCATGCAATCCGGTGGCATCAATGGCAGTCATGTTTCGCAACCGGATGATGACGATCTCCGGGTATCTGGAAAGGTCCGCCGTCTCGTCGGCAAGCTTATCGGTGGTGCCAAACAGAAACGGTCCGTGGATACGGAGAATGGAAACGTAAGCCGGCACCTGCTTGTCCTGCAAAATATGCGCCCGCCCATCTTCAATGTATTCCGGCGTCACTATGGAAACCGTAGTCGTCTGCGAAACACGGTAGATGTAGAGCAAGGACGCCAGCGCCATGCCCACTTCCACCGCCACTGTCAAGTCGGCCATCACGGTCAACGTAAAGGTGATAAACCAGACCGATTTGTCCGGCAATTCCAGGCGCAGAATGCTGCGGATTTCCTTCCACTCACCCATGTTGTAGGCAACCACAAACAATACCGCGGCCAGCGTGGCCAATGGAATGAACCTGGCCAACGGGGCCAAAAGAAGAATGACCGCAAGCAGAGTCAGCGCATGAATAATGCCTGCCACCGGAGTAAGTCCACCAGCCCTGAAATTCGTTGCCGTGCGCGCAATCGCCCCGGTCACCGGAATGCCGCCCACCAGCGGCGCCATTAAGTTGGCCACGCCTTGCGCGATCAATTCGGCATTGGAATTGTGGCGGTCGCCGCACATCGAGTCCGCTACCACGGCCGATAGCAGGCTTTCCACCGCCGCCAGAATCGCCACCGTCAGCGCGGCAGGGAACAGCGGAATGATCAAATCAAATCGAAATGCGGGGATTGCGAACGCGGGCAGGCCGCTGGGAATCCCGCCGAACTTTGAGCCGATTGTTTCAACCGGAAGTTGCAATACAGCAACACATAGCGTGCCTACAATCAGCGCGACAATAGAGCCCGGCAACTTTGGAACAAACTTCGGCACCATCAATATCACTGCCAGTGAGAGAACTGCTAAGACAACGGTGACGGTGTCAAACGTATGCAGGTTTGCGCCCAGGCTCTGCAGCCGCGCGATGAACTCGCTTGGCAAATTCGCGATGCGCAGACCAAAAAAATCCTTGATCTGCGTGGAGGCGATCAGCAGTGCGATGCCATTGGTAAAGCCGATGATCACCGGCCTGGGGATGAACTTCACCGCGTTGCCCAACCCGGTGAATCCGAGAAACAGCAGGATCACCCCGGCCATCATCGTCACCATCAGCAGTCCTGACAATCCATGCTTTGCGATGATGCCCGCGACGATCACCACGAACGCGCCTGTCGGACCGCCAATCTGAATCTTGGAGCCGCCCAGCAGCGAAACAATCAGCCCGCCGGCGATGGCGGTGTAGATGCCGGCTTGCGGAGTGACGCCGGACGAAATGCCAAACGCCATCGCCAGCGGTAGCGCCACCAACCCGACGGTGAGCCCGGCGACCAAGTCGGACCAAAACGTATTTATGTTGTACGAAGGTAAGCAATCCAGCAGCCGCGGCCGCCAGTTCCGCCAGGGGATTCGCGCCAGCGCGTCTCTCACTTTCGCGACCCGCTTTGTTTCCGGATTCCCTGCAGCATGCTGACCGTTCCCGAAAGCTGCGAGAAAAAGTAGCGCCGCAGAATATCCAAAACCTCAATCAGCGCCGGATCGCGCAGCGAATAGAAAACCTGGTTGCCCGACTTGCGGCTAACCACGATCATCTTCGCGCGAAGAATCGCCAGATGCTGCGAAGCATTCGCCTGCTCCAGTTCCAGTTTTTCGATCAGTTGTCCGGCGGAGCGTTCGCCATCGCGCAAGCTCTCGACAATGGCGATGCGCGTGGGGTGAGCAAGGCCCTGAAAGATCTCAGCCTTGAATCCGCGCAGGTCGCTATTCATTAATATTAGTATATTCGATTGTGCGAATATAAGCAACGCCGGTTATCATTGGCTGCATGGGCACGCTCTGCTTCCTCGCTCTGCTGTTCATTGCCGCCGCCCCCGCGCAGACCCTGCCTGAAAGTCTCCGCGCGCGGATTAGCGGCTTCAATGGCACCGTCTCGCTCTACGCGAAGAACCTCGATACCGGAGCCGCCGCCGGTATCCGTGAAACCGATCCCGTCCGCACCGCCAGCACCATCAAGCTGCCAATTCTGCTAGCGGTGTTCGACGCCGTGGCCCGCGGCAAGGCGAAGTGGACCGAGCCACTGGCCTTGACGGCCGCTGAAAAAGTATCCGGCTCCGGCGTTCTTGGCGCCGAATTTTCCGACGGCGTCGTGGTGCCGCTTCGAGACGTAGTCAATCTGATGATGGTTCTGAGCGATAACACCGCAACGAACATGGTGCTGGAGCGATTCAGCGCCGATACTGTTAACGCCTACCTCGACTCTATCGGCATCACGTCCACCCGTTCCATGCGTAAAGTCCGTGGCGACGGGAACCAGCTTAAATCGCCATCCGGCTACTCGGCGGCCGGCAAGCTTTCGGAAAATCGGAAGTACGGACTCGGCGTATCCACCCCGCGTGACATGGTGACGATTCTTGAAAAGCTGGAGCGCGGAGAGATCGTCAACCTCGAAGCGTCCCGACAGATCATCGCCATCATGAAGCGCTGCCGGGACGACTCCGGAATTCGCCGCCGCGTGGGCGACGTTCCCGTGGCGAACAAGACCGGTGCGCTGGACGCACTACGTTCCGACGTCGGCATTGTCTATTCGAAAGGCGGACGTATCGCAATGGCGATCACCGTGGACGGCATGCCGAAGATCGATAACGGCCCGGACAACGCCGGCTGCCTGCTAATCGCGGAGCTGGCCAAGATGCTGGTGGACGGTCTGGCGAAGAAGTAAGTTTCTGCTAGTGTCAGATTGAGACCGCTGTCGGTCATCCCAGTGGGCGATAGACACCGCGACATTTAACAGGTTCGATCCCAACCCGCGAATCACTTTCTCGGGGTTTGGGACCTCACGGCGTCACGCTAAATACTGCCCTGTGTCTATTGAAATAGCGAGGGGGGAAGGTTCCGGATCAACTCTTGTGACTTTTTATTGCCGTCGGCGCCATTCTGACTAATATGCAGTGACGGTAGCCGTGAAGTGCATTCTGGCGCGTACAATGATTCTTGTGAAAACATCATTCGGACTCCGCGGCGCGATTGTTCCGCTATTTAACAAATCCCAATCATGGGACTTTGGTTTTTTCCAACTGTCCGTGGAGAGCGGGGTGTGCGAGATTGGGTACGAAGATGAGGCGCTTGAGGGCAGCGCACGGGAAGTGGTCAAGCGGTATCTGGCAGCCCACAACTTTGAGAACGGAACAAATTACCACGTCGACCTCAACGTAAGCTGGCGGATGGACGCTAGCGGATCCAAAGCGATAGCAATAGAGTTCTGTGAAAACTTGTCAATTACTGCAAGCCTGAGCGTTCAGGTCACCCAGGTGACAAGTACGGGTGGAGCGCGGCTCGTGAGCCCTGGCTTTGATAGCGATGCACTAGACAACCAGACGACGCTCGTTAACCAGTGCCACAAAGACCCTGCGCTTGCTAGTGCGCTTATGTATTTCAATGAAGAAGTCATTGAAGATGAGCACCCGCTGTATGGCATCTACAAAGCAATAGAAGCCTTGACCAAGGCGATTCCGGGAGGGCGGGAGGCATTAGGAATGCTCGTCGGCCACAACAAGAACTACGTCGGAGATGTCATGGTAACGGCTCAACTCACGAGACATCACAATGACCCAGATGCCAAGCGCGTGCTGACCGACGAAGAGTGTAAAGAACGGGCAAAGATCCTGATCAGAGGGTACGCAAATACGGTCCAGATCTAAGAGCGGGTCGGGGACGCATCCGGAATCTTTGCGAGCGACTGACAGCAGCTCGATCCAGACGTTTTGTTTCGTTCATTCGGCCCCTCTCGATCTATTGTGTGATGGACTACGCGTCGAAGTGACTTTGCGAACTGGCTAACGGCGGATTCCTCGCGAGTTATCGGCTTGTGTCTATGAACTGCTAAGGTTGCGATTTAGACTGACCCTCCGCCCTATTCCCGCTAGACCAGAATATCTTTCACCACTTCGCCAAACACATCCGTCAACCGGAAATCCCTGCCCGCGTAACGATAAGTCAGCTTCGTATGATCGATGCCCAGCTGATTCAGAATGGTTGCATGCAGATCGTGAATCGATACCCGGTTCTCCACTGCCTTGAATCCAAAATCGTCAGTCGCGCCGTAAGCCTGGCCGCCTTTCACGCCGCCGCCAGCCATCCACATGGTGAAGCCATAAGGATTGTGGTCGCGCCCGGTGCCGCTTTCCGAAACAGGTGTGCGGCCGAACTCACCGCCCCAAACCACCAGCGTCTCGTCCAGCAAGCCTCTGCGCTTCAAATCGCGGATTAAGGCTGCCGCTGCTTTGTCCATATCCGGGCAGCGTTCGCGCAGATTCTTGTCGATCTCCTTGTGGTCGTCCCAAACCTGCCCGGCGCCGTAGTTGATGTGGATGTACCGCACACCGCTCTCCACCAATCGCCGGGCGAGAAGGCAGCCGTTGGCGAACGGAGTGCTTCCATAATCGGCCCGTGTCGCCTCGGTCTCCTTGCGGATGTCGAAGATGTCCATCGCCTCAAACTGCATGCGGTAGGCCGCTTCCATTGATTTGATGCGGCCCTCCAGAAACTCATCGGCTCCGAAGGAGTCGCTGAAATTTCGGTTCAACGCCTGCATCGCGTCCATTTCCTTGCGCTGCTCGGTGCCCTGCAGCCATTTGTTGCGCAGGTCCGGAATCATTTTTTCCGGCTCCACTTCAGAAGTGCTGAACGACACGCCCTGGTATTCCGCCGGCAGAAATCCGGAGCGTGAAAGCGACCCGCCCGGTCCGCCGCCGCTTGGTCCCAACACCACAAACGCCGGCAGATTCTGATTTTCGGTCCCCAGGCCATACGTCACCCATGCGCCCGTGGATGGCCGCGTAGCCAGAATGCTTCCCGTGTGAAACAGGCTGCGCGCCGGCGTATGCGTCGGATTGAAGGTGTACATCGACCGGATGACGCAGACTTCATCGATCACCGATCCCAATTGCGGCAGCAGTTCGCTGATCTCCACGCCGCCGCGCCCGTACTTCTGAAACTTAAACGACGTCGGCAACAGGCCGCCGGTTTGCCGCTCGGTGCGCAGATCCACCGAATTCGGACGCTGCCCTTGAAACTTCAACAGCGCCGGCTTGGGATCGAACATGTCGACGTGGGACGGCCCGCCCGCCATAAACAGCGTGATGACATGCTTGGCTTTCGGTGCGATGCGCGGACCCGCATAACGGCCCAATTCCGCGGCTCGCAATTGCGGTTCGGCAAACAAACAGGCCAATCCCACAGAGCCCAGTCCACCGCACAACGACTGCAACATCGCCCGGCGTGAGAGTCTTTCCATCATGGCCAAAAGATTACCTCATTGGTGGAGAGCAGAATGTGGCTATACTGTTCCACTGTTCCCTGGGACAGATAGCTAAGCGCCAGATCCAGCTCTTTCGCACTGGGATCCCTAGACAATATTTTACGATACAAGCTCTGGATCTTCGCCGGATTATCGGCCCCCTGTTCCACGCTCTTGGCCAACACCTGCCCTTCCTCCCGCATGAATGAACTGTTCATAATGAACAATTGCTGCAAGGAGGAGATCGTCAAATCACGGCCAGGTGCGGTTTGCGATGGATCGGGAAAATCGTACAACTGAAACAGTTTGCTCAACCGGCTGCGGCTCACCCGGCTATACACAGTGCGGCGGACACTCAGATCGGAATCCACGTCTTCGGAAACGCCATACATCTGATAGCTTAGCTTTCCCGCAGCCCGCAGCAGCGTATCGCGATACGATTCGACATCCAGACGCCGCGGATTCATACGCCACAAGTACGTGTTCGCCTGGTCGGTCTTCTCGGCATCCGCCCGCGGGCGGCTCGCTTGCCGGTAGGCGGACGACAGCATGATCTCGCGGTTCAGCCACTTCAACGAATACCCGTGCGCAATAAAGCGCGCCGCCAGATCGTCCAGCAATTGCGGATGCGTCGGCTTCTCACCCTGCGTGCCGAAGTCGCTTGTAGTGGGCGCCAGCGGCTTTCCAAAATGCCAATCCCATACTCGATTGACAATCACGCGCGCGCTTAGCGGTGCAGCATCTGCAAAGATGCGACCGGCGAGTTCCAGCCGGCCTGAGCCATGCTTGAACGTATTGTCTCCGTTCGACAGCACCGTCAGAAAGTGTCGCGGAACTGCGTCGCCAGGCGTAGCGACGTTGCCATGCAAGAGCACCGGGAAATCTCGCGCCTCACCCAGCTTGTAGTTGATGAAGGTGTAATTAGCATCCGACCCATCCACAAATTGCGCTGCCTCAAACACCGAATTCATGAACGGTTCAGTAGACCCCTGCGGACGCCGTCTGCGCTCTGCCGCCGCAACGGCAGGTTTAGCATCCGGGTCAACCGGTGGCTTCGGCGGAGGAAAGGTCCAATACTTCTCCAGGCTCTTCACCAGCTTCGGATAGCGCTCTTCCAACTCCTTCGTCTCCGTCTTCAGCGCTTCAATCTCCGCCTTCCACCTGGCAACGCGGGGCGCGGCATTCTCCACAGTCGACGCTTCGCCGGTCAGCAGGTTCGCCGAATAGTGCAGATCGAACAAACGATTCTGCATCCACAAGTAGCGATTCTCAATCTTGGAATCCACGTCGAACATCGGCCGTTCGGCGCGCATCGTCGACGCGAACACACCCACCAGTCCGTAATAATCCTTCGTCAGAATTGGATCGAACTTATGATCGTGGCAGCGGGCACACGCCACCGTAAGTCCCATCAGGCCCCGCGTCACCGCATCTACGCGCTCATCCCAATCGTCCGTAAGAAAGCCGCCGATCACATCCGCGGACAATCGTAGATCTTTGTGATAGACCGGTGCCGCGCCCAGAAATCCCAAGGCCCGCATGTCGTCGCGGGCGGTGCCGGGCATCAGGTCCGCCGCCAGTTGCAGCTTCACGAAACGGTCGTAGGGAACGTCGTTGTTCATTGCCTCAATCACCCAATCACGGTAGCGCCAGGCGAACGGATACGCCGGATTGGTGGCCTCCGTGGTCGGGTTGTCTTCGGCGAAACGGGCCACATCCAACCAGTGGCGGCCCCAACGTTCGCCATAATGCGGAGAAGCCAGTAGCCGATCGATCAGCTTCTCATACGCATCCGGCGATCTATCATTTACGAATGTCTCGACTTCTTCAAACGACGGCTTGTAGCCGGCTACATCGATGTAAGCCCTCTGAACCAACGTCCGCGGGTCCGCGGGCGGCGACGGCTTCAGGCCTTTCTCTTCCAGCTTCGCCAAAACAAATCGATCAATTTTTGTCTTAGCCCACGCGGAATCTTTCACGTCCGGAGCGGCCATTTCCCGAAGCGGCTGGAACGCCCACCATTTCCGGCCCTGTTCAATCGGCATACCGCGCAGCGGCGCCGGAGTGCCGGCGGTTGTCGCCGCATCTTTCCGCGGATCTACCGCTCCGGCGGCAATCCACTGCTCGAAATCGGCAATCACCGTGTCAGGCAACTTTCCCGTTGGCGGCATTTGCAACTGCGGATCGGTGAACCGCAAAGCCTTCAACACCTGGCTTTCCGCGGGCTTTCCCGGCACCAGAATCGGACCCAGCGCGCCGCCTTTCGCCATCCCTGCCTTCGTATCCAGAATCAACGCGCCCATCGGCGCTTTCAATTTCGACGAATGGCATCCATAGCATTTGGTTGCCAGCACAGGACGGATCTTCGTTTCAAAAAACGAAGCATCCGTCGCCTGCGCGAACAGAGATGTGGCCAGCCAGGGGAAAAATAAGTAGGGACGAATCATACTAGAGTCCAGTCTTCCTCACTGTACGTCTTTCCCATTTCCTCCGCAACGCGGAAGCTTGATAGAGTAACTAGCTGTCTATGAAACTACTTTGCCTATGCATGGCGGTGCTGGGAATCTGCGGCGCCGAAACGATTGTCAACGGCCGGCGCTCCGTTGTTCTGAATGGAAAATCGGCGCAACTGACGGTGGATGTTGCGGGAGGATCGATCGTCGATTTCCATCTTCTCGAAGGCGGATTGAACCCGTTGCAATGGGAGGAAAAGGGCGGCGCCACCGTACCCCGGCCCATGGGTCACTTCCTTTGCCTGGACCGCTGGGGCGCGCCGTCCGATGCAGAGAAAGCTAACGGCATGCCCTTTCACGGCGAGGCGACGCGCGTGGAATGGAAGGTGTTGAGTGAGGCGTCAGGAACCGCGGCGATGTCCGCGCAGTTGCCCATGGCCGGAATTTCCATCCGCCGCCAGGTGCGCGTCTCCGATGCAGCTCCGGTTTTCCTGGTGACCGAAGGCGTGAAGAACGATAACAAACTCGGCCGCGTTTACAACATGGTCCAGCACGTCACCATCGGCCCGCCGTTTCTCGACGAAAACACCGTCGTCGATTCCAACTCGCGCAAAGGCTTCATGCAAAGCAGCCCGCTACCGAATCCGGAAGAGCCGGCCGTCACCTGGCCGCAAGCGCTGAAGGATGGCATGCCGGTGAACCTGCGCATGCTGACGAACGATCCTATGCCCAACGTGGTCTCATTCACCATTGATGAGGAATATGGTTGGGTGACCGCCGCGAACCCGCAAAAAGGCTTGTTGATCGGCTATATCTGGAAGACCTCGGAGTATCCGTGGTTCAATGCCTGGCGGGACGTGAAGGATGGCCGTCCGGCCGCTCGCGGATTGGAATTCGGAACCACCGGGTTGCACCAGCCCTATCCGGTTCTGGTTGCCAAGGGAAAGATTTTCGGCAGGCCGATCTACAAATTTCTCGATACCGGCGAAACAGCCACACGGTCCTATGCGGGCTTTCTTACGAAGATACCAGCGGGATACAACGGGGTCGGCTCGGTAACGTATTCCGGCGGCAAACTGGTGCTGCAGGAACGCGAGCGCGAAGGTAATGCCATCACGCTCACGGTTGGGGATTTGTTTCCGAAGTAGCGACGGGCTCGTGTAGTGTCCGCTTGGACCGCGGGGCCACGCAGCCAGCCCCCTGGCTGGTCTCTGTGCTTTAGGAAGCCGAGGCTGGGGCCTCGGCGCGGACCATGGGGTCCGCCGTCCAATTAATGCCGACAACAATAGCCTCGGCGAGGGGGGGGAATCTAATCGCTGTCAAGGCACTGGCCAGCAGCACAAACGAAGCCCGCTCAGAAACTCCAGCGGGAGAGGCGGTCATTTCCAGCTCCTCCGGGAAACATCGCCGTACTGCTGTGCGTGCGAATTCATCCGGAAGATCACAACGCGGAAGGGAATCGCGCGGAGGCGAAAAATGGCGGAGAGACAGGGATTCGAACCCTGGATAGAGTTTCCCCTATACACGCTTTCCAAGCGTGCGCCTTCAGCCACTCGGCCATCTCTCCGGTTCGTTCGCGGGTCCATCTCTGAACCCGCAATCAACAGTGTAACAAGCCGCCTTACGTCAGGTCGAATTTTTCCTGATGCAACGCCGGATCGCTGGTAACCAGCACCGGGCGGCCCAGAACTTCTTCAATCTCCTCCAGGTACTTGTTGGTGTTCAACTTCAGGAACTTCGCCACTTCAGGATTCGCCCGCAGCATGCAATCCTTGCCATCCACCGCGTTCCGGATCTTGTAGGCTTCCTGCAGGATTTCCGTCACTACCGTCTGCACGCTCTTCACATAGCCTGCGCCTTCGCACGTCGGGCACGGCGAACACAGCGTCCGCTCCAGGCTCTGCTTCACCCGTTTGCGCGTAATTGCCACCAGGCCGAAGTCGTTGAACTGCAGAATCTTGTACGGCGCACGATCCTGACTCATCGCCTCTTCCAACGCCTGCATCACCTTCTGGCGATTCTTGCGCTCATCCATATCGATGAAGTCCACCACGATGATGCCGCCCAAATCCCGCAGCCGGATCTGCCGCACAATCTCCTTCACCGCCTCCGTATTGGTCTTGACGATGGTATCTTCCAGCCGGTTCGACTTGCCCACATACTTGCCGGTGTTGATGTCAATCGCCACCAGCGCCTCGGTCTGGTTGATCACAATATACCCGCCGGATTTCAGCCACACCTTCGGCCGCAGCGCCTTTTCCAGCTCATTGGTGACGTTGAAGGCGTCGAAAATCGGCGTCGGCCGGGTGTACATCTTCACGCGGGAAACCAGCGCGGGCTGGAAGCGCTGCATGAAGCGCAGCACGCTCTCGTACAGCTCTTCGTTATCCACCCAAATCGACTTGAACGTATCCGTCAACTGGTCGCGCAGAATCCGCTGCACAATTTCCAGATCGTGATGCAGCAGCAGCGGCGCGGGTCTCTTCTCGGCCTTCTGGCGGATATCCAGCCAGAGGTTATAGAGGAACTGCATGTCCGCCGCAATTTCCTCTTCAGTCTTCCCCTCACCTGCGGTCCGGACAATGTAGCCGCCCGTGATCCCGGCGTGATTGCCTTGCAGAATGCGCTTCAGGCGCAACCGCTCCTCATCGCTCTCAATCTTGCGCGAGACGCCCAGATGTTCCAGGCTCGGCATGTAGACCACATACCGGCCCGGCAGCGCGATATGTGAGGTAATGCGCGCACCCTTCTGGCCGATGGGTTCCTTGGCGATCTGGACGATGATCTCCTGGCCTTCCTTCAGCAATTCGGTAATCGACGGCAGCGGCGGACGTTCCCGATCCGGCCGAGCCACCGGTCGTTCCCGTTCCTGGGCCATCGGCGCGGCCACCTCGGCCGCTCCTTCCACTTTGGGTTCGTTTCGTACTTCCGGGCGGTCAGCGCGGTTCTCACCGCGGCCTTCTCCACGATCTCCGCCGCGCCGTTTACGCCGGGCTCCGCGCGGGCCGCGGTGCATGTAACGGGTCCCGGGCTCGCGAACGGACGCGCTAAGTGTTTTCTCGGCTCCTTCCACGGCGGTAACAGGTTCCCCGGCAGGCTCACCGGCAGCCTCGGCCGCTGCCTCCGCGGCTTCGGCGGCTTCCTCGGCAGCCTCTTCGGCCGCCAGTTCGAGCGCCTCTTCCACGGCTGCTTCTATGTCGGTCTCGCCAAGGGGGTCCAACGCCTCGGCCGCGGCTTCGGCTCCAGTAAGGGAGTGCCCCATTACGGGTTCGATCTCCGCCTCAGGCTCTCTGGCCATGGCCGCTCCCGTGCTGTGTCCAGACTCCACAAACACAGGCTCTACCAGAACCGGTTCAATCGCTACCGGCTCCACAGCTACCGGTTCCAGAACGGGCGGCGCCAAATAGGCCGGCTCCGGGAATGCCGCCGGAACGGCGGGCTCTTCGTGCACCGGCGCAGTTACGGCTTCCGCCACCGGCGCCGCGACCTCTTCCACCGCAGCCACGGGCTCCGGAGCCGAATACCTCACCGGACGGCTGTATTTTGCCAGCGATTCTCCCGGCAGCAGGATCACATCCCTTACCTCGGGCTCCTCCCGCACGGCTTCCTTTTCCGCTTCGGCAGATTCCACGGCCGGAGACTCTATGGCTGGCGAGTCTACGTCCGACGCATACTTCGAGTCCGGGAATCCACGCCCGCCTTTCCGCCGCCGGCGCGAACGGCGGCCCCGGTCGCCCGCATCCTTGGACGCTCCTTCAGAACGGGAAGATCCTTCAGACCTGCCAAATCCCTCCGTCCGCTCCGAGGGCTGATTGATGGCTGAAGCAACCGCCTCAGCCGCTACCGGTTGCTCTGCTGCTTCCACCGGCGGCTCGGCGGGTTTCACAAATCCTTGCGGTGGTCGCTCGCTTCTGCCGTCCCGGCGGGTAAATCCACCAGTCCGCGGCGGTTTCTCTTCAGCCGGGCCGCTGATCTTGTCGTACTCTTCGTTTTCTTCGAAAAAATCGGAAACGTATAGGAAGGTGTCGCGTTCCAGGCCCAGGTCGACAAACGCCGACTGCATGCCGGGGAGGACGCGGGTGACACGGCCTTTATGAATGCTCCCGGCAAGGGAGTATTCATTGGACCGCTGAAAATAAACTTCAACCAACTGATCGTCTTCCAGAATCGCCACTCTGGTTTCGTGGCGGTTCGAGGAGATAACTAACTCTTTGCTCATGGACCTTCTCCGTTTTCACGGCCGAAAGTAACTGCCCATGGATCAAAGGCCAAGTCCGGCTTGATTCCACGCGCTCCTCACACCCTAGGCATCGGAACGCGCGATGCTAATAATTCAAATTGCTTTGGCCGCGAGAGTGGAGCAATCTCTAAAACACCCTCTGCCAGCTCGAAAAGCGAGGAAGACCTGATACCATCTTCCCTGTCAACGAATCGCACAATTCGGTAGCGGAACCAACCCCCACCAACCTCAAATCCGGGCAGTTCGACGTCTCGGTCGATCTAAAATTCTAAACCGCTAATTTACAAATCTTCGTAGCCGGACATTGTTCACCAAGCCCAGCATCAGAAACACAGACAGAATATTTGAGCCGCCGGCACTCATCAGCGGCAGCGGGATTCCGGTGACCGGCATCCGGCCCACGACCATCCCTACGTTCACCAGAACGTGAAACAACAACAGCGTGCAAACCCCCATGCAGATATACATACCGGCCCGATCCGGGGCAGTCTGCGCGTTCTGCACGATCTGCATCAGCAACAGGAAATACAACCCTAATACTACAACAACTCCGACGAACCCGTGTTCCTCGCTGAATGCCGAGAAGATGAAGTCCGTGTGCGGAACGGGGAGAAACTGCAACTGAGTCTGCGTCCCGCGCGTCACTCCTTTGCCCCACATGCCGCCCGCGCCCACGGCGATTTTCGATTGAATCACCTGATAACCCTGCCCGCGGGGGTCCTTCGCCGGATCGATAAACGTGGTGAGCCGGGCCTTCTGATAGTCCTGCAGGAAATGCCATCCCACCGGAAGCGTCAGCGCCATAGCCACTCCCAAAACCGCCAGATACTGCCAGCGCAATCCGGCCAGCAAAATCCCTCCCGCCAGAACCGGCAGGTACGTAAGCGCGGTGCCCAGATCGGGCTGTTTCATCACCAGCAGCATCGGCACGCCCACCAGACCGGCGATCTTCAACAGATCCCTCCAATCCAGATCGTCTCTCTTTAATTCGGTCATAAACCGCGCTACCAATAGGATGATCACCAATTTTACGAATTCCGACACCTGCAACCGGAAGCCGCCACCCACCGGAATCCAGCGCCGGGAGCCGAATACCTTGGTCCCAATCAGGAAAACGGATAGCAGCATCACAATCGACAGCCCGTACATCAGATAAACCTGTCCCAGCAGCGTGTGGTAATCGATATTGGTGACCACCCACATCAGCAGCAGACCCGCCCCAATCCAGATAATCTGTTTCCACCACGCATCCTTCCAGACGGTTTCGTGCGTCGCGCTGTAGATCTGCAGCACCCCCAGCGCGCAGATGGAGAGCGTGATCAACAGCAGCGGCCAATCCAGATCGCGTATCGAACGGTACCCGGTCATTCCTCTTCCTGCGATGGCGCGCCGGCCGGGATCTTCGTAATGAACGCGTCGGGCACGTTCAAAGGGGCCGCCGGCCGCCCCGTATTCAACGGACCAAACATCGGCAACTGCGCCAGCAACTGTTGCGGCGAAGTCCGCAGCCGTTTGTCGAAGTAAGACTTGATCACATCCGCTACAATAGGCGCTGCCAGATTGCCGTGCTCGCCACCTTCAAACAGGGCCACCACCACAATCTCAGGACTCTGGCGCGGGGCAAATCCTACAAACCACGCGTTGTCTTTCATCGCCCGCCCCGCCGCGCTTCCCTTCAATAGCTCGTTTGAGGCAAGCTGCGCCGTCCCTGTTTTCCCGCAAACGTCCAACCCGGCAATTCTGGCGCGTCCGCCGGTGCCGCCCTCGTTCACCACGCCGTACATTCCGTAAATTACCTTCACGATGTTGTCCAGATTTACCGCGCCCCGCGTCCCGGAATCCCCGCGCGTCGGATCCATGATCAGGTGTGGCCGCTGCCACACGCCGCCGGTGGCAATGCCGCCAATCGCTCTGGCGAGTTGCAACGGACTAACCGTTAGGGCACCCTGTCCAATCGATACCGAGATCGTCTCGCCGGCATACCACTTCTGGCGAAAGTTCCGGATCTTCCACTTCGTCGAAGGAACCACACCTTCCGATTCATGCGGTAGATCGATACCGGTTTTCTGCCCCAGCCCGGCCATCTCGGCAAACTTCGCGATGTTGTCGATCCCCATCTTGTTCCCGATGGTATAGAAGTAAACATCGCACGATTGCATGATGGCCTTGTGCAGGTTTACCGTCCCGTGACCGCCTTTCAGGTGGCAGCGAAAGTAACGCCCGTAGAACGACGCGCCTCCGCCGCAGTGCACGGTGAAGTTTTCGTCTACGGTTCCGGTTTCCAGCGCCGCCAGCGCCATTAGCGGCTTGAACGTCGACCCCGGCGCCAGTTGCGCCTGGATCACGCGATCCAGCATCGGCTTGTCCGGGTTTTTCAGAATTTCCTGCCAATCGGCGGTGCGGATGCGGCCGGCAAACCGATTCGGATCGTAAGCCGGACGGCTCACCATTGCCAGCACTTCACCCGTCCGCGGGTCCAGGGCGACTACGGCGCCCCGGCGGCCCTCCATGGCGAGCTCGGCTACCGCCTGCAGGTCCAGGTCGAGCGTCAGCGTGAGGCTTTTGCCCGGCACGGCCTCTTTCATGCCAATCAGGTTTCGCTCTTTCCCGCGATTGTCCACCACCACTTGGCGCTGGCCGTCGACGCCCATCAGAATGTCGTTGTACTGGCGCTTGATTCCCTGTTTGCCCACCACATCGCCCTGGTCGTATTTCACAAACTCGGCGGTGTTGAGTTCGTTCTCGCTCACTTCCCCCACATACCCGATCACATGCGCCGCCAGCCCGTCTTTGGGATAAAGCCGCCGTTGCGCGCGGATCAACTCCATCTCGGGAAACGTTTCCGGATCGCGATGCGATTCCACGAACGCCAACTCACCAGCCGTCAGTTCTTCCTTGATGATGATGGGTTCATAAGCGGGGCGGTTGCGGAAGCGCCGGAGCCGCGCCATCAAGTCTTCGTAGTTCAGATGTAACCCGTCGGCGATCGCTTGCAAATGCTCCGTCTTCAAGTTTTCCCGGGATAGAATCAGACTGAAGGTCGAATGGTTGTCGACAATCACCCGGCCATCGCGGTCCAGGATTTTGCCGCGCGGGGCCAGCAGCGGCAATGATTTGATCCGGTTCCGTTCCGCAGCCTCGCTATAGCCTTCCGAATTCTGTACCTGCAAATTCCAGAAGCCGGCTACCAGGAACAGAAAGATTCCAACCGCAATATATTGAAAGACCGCAATCTTTCCCGCCGCGAACTTGGTATCGTCCCGAAGCAGCGAAGAAGCCGGCAGATCCTCGTCGTGGTGTTTGTTTGGAAATAAGTTAAACAAAAATTAAGCGGCGCGGTTGAACCGGACCCCTACTCCTTCATCTTATCCAAAAGCATGAACAAAGGTACGGCCACGGCCGCGTTCAACAATCCCAGCACAAACGTCTGCCGCGGATCGAAGTCCAATTGCAGTCCCAGCAGCGCTCGCGAAAGCACCCAGTAGAAAAATTGATGGAAGAAGAAGAAGAAGAATCCCAGAACAAACTGGATCAGCGGATTGTCCACGTCGAACCGCATGCTTACCGAGGCGGCGAAGTATCCCACCAGCGTCTTCACAATCCCGAACATGCCCAGTGGCTGGTTTGGCGAGAGGGAGTCCTGGGCCAGTCCGATGCCCGCGCCGAAGAATACACCCGCGATTGGCTGCCTGCGCATCAACGCAAAATACACAGTGACCAGCAGCGGCAGTTCCAGATAGCCCAGATACTGGAAGAATCTCGGCAAATAGACCTGAAACAGGATGGCAGCCAGCGGCACCAGGAAAATGGTGATGGGCCGGAATTTGAATTTCCGTGTCCGTCGCGGCACTTCAGTCAATAGCCGATCGCTGAATTCGTTCATGGCTTCGGCGGGGCTTGATTGGCTACAGGGGCAGTCTGCTGCTGAGCGCCTGCTCCGGAACCGAGCCGCGGCCGTGAGGGAGTGGTTCCCGAGGATGGTCCGGCCAAGTCCCCGGATGGAGGGGCGGATTTGACAACTTTCGGTACAACCGGTTTGGGCGGCACGTTCACCGTCCCGCCCGTTGCCGGAGTCTTTACCGCAGGAGCCATCGGACTGACTGTTTGCGGTCGCGATACACCTGGAACAATCCCGCCCGCCGGGGGCGTGTTCTGAACCGGTTTCGTAACCAGAGGCTTAGAATCGCCCGGCGTGGCGTTCGCCCCTGCAACGCCGGCACCGGGCGCGCGGGTTGCTGCCGGAACGGTTGTCCCGGCCCGCGGGGCAGGCTGCCCCGTTGCGCTCCCAGGCGGCGGCTTTACCACAGGCGCCGCCGCACCCACGGCCGGCGGACGCGGCACAACCGGAACGGCCCCGCCCACCGGCGGCGCGGGCTGCACCGGCGGCGGCTTCACTTCATCGGGATTCAAATTGAAATTCGCCGGTCTGGCACCCGGCAATCCTTGTCCAAATACGTGACCCTGCGCCGCGCCAATCTTCTTGTATCGCTCCCGCAACCGGTCGGCATCGGTGGTCAAATTACCGCCGGGTTGATCCGTTGTGGGTGCATTTGACGCCTTATCAGCAGGTGGCGCCGGCAGGATATACATATCCGTGGAAGCAACCGCCTGCGCATCTGGAATCTGCTGGTGGGTGCCTTCCACCACCACCAGCACCTCTTCCAAACCGTTCTGCGTCCCGGCGGGCACCACGAAAATCTCCTTAAACGTTTTGCCCGGCCGGACCACCGTAGCGGTGCCTACGGGCAGTCCCTTCGGAAAAATGCGGTCGTCGCCAGAGGTATAAAACACCTCGCCAACATCCACCTTTTCCTCGTTCTGCACATAGTCGATAA
>JANXXV010000764.1 GCA_025350445.1 Bryobacteraceae bacterium
TCCGCCGAGTTTCCCGTTCGATTGGCGCCGCCGGAATCGGCCTTTGCGCTTTTGAGAAACCCGCACACAACAGACTCGATGTCCGCCGCCCATGGCTTGTGCGCTTTTGACAATTGGCGTGGGGCGGTGCTCCAGAACCGCGCCGGACGCCCCGTCCTGTTTGCCGGGTGGCGACACGGATCTGACGGAGTTGACAAAAGGGCCTGGCCGCCGGCGAGGATGCCCGCCCCCCTGAGCCCACCTGGCAATTGTGAAACATCGCGCGGGATACTAAGCTTGGCCGGCGATGAACTTGTGCAACCGGTCGAGCCCGCGCGTCAACTCTTCCATCGAAGTGGCATAGGAGATCCGGACATGGTTATCGGTTCCGAAGGCTTCCCCTGGGACTAACGCCACGTGCGCCTTGGCCAGTAGCGCCTCGGCAAACTGCATCGAGGTATTGACGCCGTTCTTCCCCAACGCCACGCCAATGTTCGGGTAGGCATAGAACGCGCCCTGCGGCACGTTGACCTTGACGCCGGGAATCTGCCGCAACCGGCCGATCACAAAATCGCGCCGCTTGCGGAATTCGGCGAGCATGATTCCTACTGAATCCTGCGGCCCCCGAAGCGCCTCCACCGCAGCCTTCTGCGCAATCGACGTCGGGTTCGACGTGCTGTGGCTCTGCAGCTTATTGATGGCGGCCATTATCGGGGCAGGTCCCAGGCCAAAGCCAATGCGCCACCCCGTCATCGAGTAGGTCTTTGACAGCGACCCGGCAACGATCACGGTTTCCTTCGCGCCCTTGGCCGATGCGATGGAGAAGGGCTCGCTGTCGTACAGGAAGCGGCAGTAGCATTCGTCGGTCATCAGCCAGATGCCGCGCTTGCTGGTGATTTCGTAGATCCGCTCAAACTCTTCGCGATCCAGCACAGCGCCGCTCGGGTTCGACGGAGAGTTGATGATCAACATCTTCGTCTTCGCTGTAATGTGCGGCTCAATCATGGACGCCGTGAGTTTGAATCCGTTCTCCTCGGGTGTATCAACGAAGACGCATTTGCCGCCGGTGTAGTTGACCACGTCCTTGTAGGTGACCCAGTACGGCACGGGAATGATCACCTCATCGCCCGGATCCAACATCACCTGCATCAAGTTGAAGATGACGTGCTTGCCGCCGACGGAGATCACGCACTCGGCGGGCGTATAGCCGGTGCCGTAATCGGCTGTGTGCCGGTCACAGACGGCCTGCTTCAATTCCTGGGTTCCGCCGGCAGGCGTGTACTTGGTGAAGTTTCCGTCGATAGCGCGGATGGCGGCCTGCTTGATATTATCGGGCGTCGGAAAGTCCGGCTCTCCGGCCCCCAGATCGACCACGTCGACGCCTTCCCGGCGAAGACGGTCGGCGTCCGCGGCGACCTTCATAGTGGAGGATACGCTGATTAGCGCAATCCGGTCTGATAGATCAAGAGTTGCTTGCATTACTATCCTTTTCTCCAAAAATTCGATTCCTCAAGCGGGTTTCCACCGCGGGCGGTACCAATCCGGAGATGTTTCCACCCAGCCGGATGACTTCTTTCACCAGGTGCGAACTAATGAACGAGTGCGCCTCACCGGACATCAGAAACACGGTGTCGATTTCCGGACGCAGCCGCCGGTTCATCAGCGCCATTTGCAGTTCATGCTCGTAGTCGGAGATGGCCCGGATGCCACGGAAGATCAGGGTGGCATGCTTCTGCGCGGCGTAATCCACCAGCAATCCGTCGAAGAAATCCACCTCGACGTTGGGGATTCCTTTGACCACTTCCCGCAGCATTTCCATTCGCTCACCGACGCTGAACAGGGGCTGCTTTTTCTCATTGCGGAGAACCGATACCACCAACTTGCCCACCAACCTTGCACCGCGTTCGATCAGATCGAGATGACCGTTCGTGATCGGGTCGAAAGAGCCCGGATAGATGGCAATAACACTGGTTGGCGTCGTGGCCACCGGCGAGGATCCTTCATTGCTCAACAACTTTTGATTGTAGCAGGGGCGGAATTCCATCGCAGATTTAGCCACCGCGCAACGTATCGGACTGGGGCAATTTGAAATCAGCGAATGTCGAAAAGGAAAGCCAGCCGCAGTTCGATTCCTCCCATCGCTGTATCTGACATTCTGCCCATCTTGGGCTGTTCAAATCGGCTATGGTCTAAGACTCTGATGTGGTCGGTAAGGGCTACGCTCTCGCTCATGGTCCGGGTAGAAGCCAGATCTTTTATCATGTGGCTGGCCGGGATAAAGATTCGGTGGGAGTTTGCCTTATGAATCTTAGTAGAAAACGGAACGCCAACGACGTTAAATCCCAATTTGATTAATAACGTTCCTGGAGACAATGACGTAAGGACGATTCTTCTGCTGCTCCGACCCCGTTATATCAAGATCCTTAGCGAATACCCAGTATATCTCCCCGTGCTTAACCATCGAGCGCTTCTGCTTCCATATCCTTCATAGAAGAATCGAGCAATTCCTGATCTTCCTCATCCCATTGGTAAGGCTGGATGTATGGCTCTGGCTCGGGAACTCTTAGATTTAGTCCTTGTCTGCTATATCCATAAGCGTCTACGGCAGCTCTAAGGCCATCGATAATTTCGGGCAAAACATCGAGTTGAATGGATTGGTCGCACCGAATTGCCGCGAGTAAGCAGTCCAAGTGGAACTGCGTCCAGGCTGTGTGAGAGCTAAAATCACTAGCCACCTTCGCATCTTGCTCCTTGAGGTTTTCCGGAACTGGGCCTGATGAGACGATCTTCGAAATGATCCTGCCTGTGCGCCTAAGAGTCCAGATCGTGAACATTGCCTGCTCTTTAGCAGCCGATCCGAAGCGGGCTAAACCGTGGTCACGAAACTCAGCTTCAAGCTCGCAAAAAGCTTCATTCCGCACGCGCTCAATCACATCCCCAGGAACCACGCTTCGGGCTAATTTCGCGAGGGAAGTTACCGCATCGACGTATGGCCCAAACACTTTTTCCCTAACTGCATCGAACTCGTTTTTGGTTCGAGCGGCGATAGCCCGCAACAATAGTCCATCGACGAAGGAGTTTATCCCTCTGAAGATCTCTTCTGCTGAACTGGACAACTTTCCACTTGAGCGGCGCTGGGAAGGAAGCCCCACCAAGGCCAGGAGATCGTCCAAGCCGGTGGTTCCGAACCGCGCCAATGCAACAGCTTCATTCATAGTAGCAGCACGTCCGTTTTCACCTCAAGTGTACGACGCTGAAAGCGCCGAAAAGGTTCTTCGGGTCTTATCGGCAGAACAATTGCAAAAGTTTATCACAGTTGTGGATCTCAAGAGCAGGGGGTGTATCGCGCGCCCACGAAGCCAACTATTGCAGTTGCACCAGCCGGTTCGTAGACGCGGTAACCTGCTGCGGACTCTTTATCGTCTGCGGGCCGCGCCAGAAATCGAAGTACGAAACCTGGTGCACGCAGGAAACGGTGCAATATGGCGCGCAGGATTTCTCGGTGATGTATTCGCGCCGGATATCTTCCACCGTGTACTCATCCAAAGGCTTGCCGGGATAGCCGCGCTGCTGAGAGCAATAATGTACCAGCCCGTCCTCGCAGATATAGAGATACCGTGCGCCGGCGCGGCACTTCCAGTTATGAGCCCGCCCATACGCGATGTCGTCCTGAAAATAGTTAATCTGCGCGTAATTGGTCTTCTCCAACTGCTTCATCTGAAGAAAAACCTCGCGCTCCCGATCACCCAGCGGCCGCAATTGCCCATCGCCGTCGTGGATAATTCCGACTGTCGAAGTGAAACCCAACTCCACCGACCGTTTTCCCACCACCAAGGCGTCTTCCGGATGATGAATGCCGCCGCCCAGCACCGAGTTGATGTTTACGTGGAAGTCGGCGTGTTCCGCCAGCAGTTGCAGCTTCTTGTCCAGCACCTTCAGGCTCTTTTTGGAAACCTCGTCCGGCATCACATTGTCTATGCTGATCTGCAGGTGGTCCAACCCGGCCCGGTTCAAACGCTGGATGCGGTCCGCGGTCAGCAGATAACCATTGGTGATCAGTCCCGCAATCATCTTCCGCTCGCGGACGTGGGCCAGAATCCGGTCCAGATCCGGATGCAGCAGCGGTTCTCCGCCGCTCATCGTGATAACGGCGGTCCCCAAATCGGCCAGCCGGTCAATCCTCCGCTGAATGGTTTCGGTCGGGACAGGCTTTGAGAAATCGTCGTACTCGTTGCAATACGTGCAAGACAGATTGCAGCGGCGAATGGGAATCAAGTGGACGAGAATCGGGTGGTCCGTCGAGGCAGCGCCTTTCAGGATCATCTGAATTTCCCGTATCCGTCGCTGGGCGGCCTTAAGCCTGCGCCGGCTGAAAAAGGATCTATCCGCCATAGGGGTGCAAGCTGACATTTAACCACAGATCGGTTGCCGCCGCCTCATTCTTGCGTTGTAAGGCCTGATTTGAAACCTGAACGGGAAAATTACGGTTTCTTCGGGTCCTTGGGCGGATCCTTCGGGGCAGCATTTGGGTCGACCTGATCACCGAAAGTAATCTTCGTGTCGCTCCTAAACTGCTTGTAATCTTCGTACTTCACCGATTGCTTCACCCTCGGGGACGAGTCTTTGAAGTGCAGCGTGCTATTGGCGATGGTATACGTGGGAAACCAGTATTTCCCGTCCACCTGTTCGCGATAGGTTTCAAACTTCGGGAACTGCTCATCGCTGCCTTTCTTCAGCAGACCGGTTGCGCGCCCATAAGACTTCACAATCATGAGATCCTGTTCGTCCACCCAGATCTCGCCTGTAAAATATCGCTTCCCCTGCTCCAGCGATTTCGGTTTCACCGCGAAAACGTAGCACGGAATCTCGTCGGCGTTCTGCCTCCCCAGGTAGCGAACGTGATAGTTCGCGATATCCTTTGAGGTAAGCACAAACGGCAGAACATTCCGTAAGTCCTGTTCGTCCGCCGGCGACATCTGGATCAGCCGCAGCGTATTCGGGGGGGCCCTCACCACATGCTCGGACCGTTTTCCATCGGGGAATACAATGTCCGAAGCAATCTCATATCGCCCGCCAGGGGATCCACCTTCGTCGAATTCCTGCAACTTAGCGGTCTGCCGGTAGGTATAGTTCTCCCTCGCCTTGGCGAAGGCAGATTCCTTGTCGGCGAAGGCAGCGATAATCTTTTCAACTTCGCCGGTGGATGGTTCCGGTTTGTCGGCAGCTTGGG
>JANXXV010000796.1 GCA_025350445.1 Bryobacteraceae bacterium
TGAGCAGCGGCGCAGCTTTGGCCTTACTTACGTATCCAGCACCTCGAACTTCTTTTTCCCGGCGTCTCTAACGGCGGAAACGTTCAACAATCCGGATACACTACATAACGGCAGCGGATTCGCCAGTTTTCTGCTCGGTGCGCTCGACGGATCGTCGCAGATGGTCGGCGGACCCGCCCCGGACCCGCACGTCGAATTCTACGGAATGTATTTTCAGGACGACTGGAAATTAAGCCGCAGAATTACGATTAACCTTGGTCTGAGGAACGAATATGAAACCGCCGTTCACGATCCGGCGCACAACCTGTCCCAGGGTCTGGATCTGACGAAGCCCGTGCCGGAAATGCAAGCCAACCCGCCGCAGTTTCCGTCGCAAGCCACTTCGATCGTAGGCAACAACTTCTACAAGTCTAACGGCCTCTGGAACTTCACCAGCAGCAGCCACCCCGGTCAGTGGGACGCACAAAAATTTGCCCTCGCGCCCCGTGCGGGCCTCGCGTTTCGCGTTGACGACAAGACGGTGCTCCGTTTCGGCTACGCCCGCTACCTTACTCCGTACGAGATGAACATTGATCTGGCGCCGGTTTCCGGATACGAAACAGTTGGCTTCCTCGAGCCGCCTTTTCTGGGTCTGACAGGTTTCCAGAACACAACCGGGCTGCTCCAGGGTGTGCCCCAACAGACTATTTCGAATCCGTATCCGGCAAGCAGCCCCCTGCTTCCCATTTTGGGCAAAGGATTTGGAACGAACCTCGGTCGCGGCGGCCAGCCTCTGCTTTGGTATCCTTCGAGTGTCCGGAAAGCCAGGAATGACCGGTTCAATCTTAATTTCCAGCGTCAGCTAAAGGGCCAGATCGTGGTTTCGGCCACATACTTCCTGAATATCGGAAATCAGGAGTACACCAAGAACCTGAACAAAATCGACCCGAAGCTGCAAGCACAGTACCAGAACAGCTTGAATCAACAGGTCGACAACCCGTTCTACAACTACCTGACCCCGACCTTATTCCCCGGTCCACTGCGGAACCAGAGGCAGGTCTCACTAGGCTCTCTGCTGGTGCCATATCCGCAATACGGGGGCTTGTACCAAATCGGCACTCTCGGCGCGGGCGAACGGTATAACTCACTGGAGTTGAAGGCGCAGAAAGCCTTCAGCAACGGATACAACTTCCTGGTTTCCTACGTCTACATCCGCGAGAAAAACCAGACCAACACGTTCAACGATTCCGACGCCTACCAGAACAACCTGGTTTACCAGGACAGCAACCAGCCGCGGCACCGCTTTAACATCGCCAGCACCTGGGAGCTTCCCGTTGGGAAAGGACACGCCTTTCTGAATACCGCCCCCAGGGCAGTGGACGCGGTCATCGGAGGCTGGAAGGTTGCCGGTCTTTGGACGTTCATGTCGGGCGACTTCCTGCGGTTTGGTAACCTTAACGTAACAGGCAGCCCGTGCGTCTCCAATCCAACGCCGCAGAAGTGGTTTAACACGGACGCCTTCGCACGCACTCCCGCGAACACGTACGTGCTGCGGACCAATCCCTTGCAGTACGATTGTTTGACCGGTCCGCATTTTTGGAATCTGGATGCGAATCTCACAAAGTCGATCAATGTCACTGACAAAATTCATGCCGAACTTAAGATGGCTGCCTACAACGCCACCAACCGGCTGAACCGGGGGGATCCGGATACCAACGTATTGAGCTCCACATTCGGGAAGGCCCTATTTCAGGGATCTCCCGGCGGATCTTTCGGCGCGCAAGGGGCCACCTACGGGAACCAGAGTGGCCGCCAAGTGGAGCTCGGGCTTAAAATCATATTTTGACGGCACGTCCGACACGTCGCGGCATTCTCGGTTTACTCGCATTGGAGGCCATCCGGCTGCGTGGTCAAGACAAAGGTCTTGACCACGGGATGGCCTCCCGTAGCGTTCAAGCTTCTCCGCGGGGGAAACCTTCGGGACTTCCTTTCCGCGCCCGTTTCACCGATGTGGCCCAGCAGGCCGGGCTCAAAGAAATCGTGGTCTGCGGCCATCCGCATCGCAATGATTACATCATCGAGTCCATGGGTTGCGGCGCGGCTTTCTTTGATTACGACAATGACGGCTGGCTCGATATTTTAGTGCTCTCCGGCTCGCGATTCGGCGATCCATCCCCCACTTCTTCCAATCGCCTCTACAAAAACAATCGGGACGGCACCTTCACCGATGTGACGGAGAAGGCCGGCCTGTTCCGGACCGGATACGCCTATGGCGTCGCCGTCGGTGACTATAACAACGATGGATTTGAAGATCTGTTCATCACCTACTGGGGCCAGAACGTGCTGTATCGCAACAACGGCGATGGCACGTTCACCGAAGTAACAAAAGAGGCGGGGCTGCTGAATCCCCAACCCCGGTTTGGTTCCGGCTGCACCTTCCTGGACTATGACCGGGATGGAAAGCTGGATCTGTTTGTATCGAATTATCTCGTCTTCGATCTGAACTCCGTGCCGCGGGCGGGCGCAAGCGGGAGTTGCAATTACTATAATGTGCCGGTGAGTTGCGGACCACGGGGCCTGCCATACGGGCGCCACTCGCTGTATCACAACAATGGCGATGGCACCTTCACCGATGTCACCGATGCTTCGGGCATAAGTAAAATCGCGGGAGGCTATGGACTAACGGCGGTGGCCGCCGATTTGGATAACGACGGCTGGCCCGACATCTACGTGGCTTGTGATTCCACCCCAAGCCTGTATTTCCGTAACAATCGAGACGCGACGTTTACCGAGCAGGCTATCGAGAGCGGCGTTGCTCTGAGTGCGGATGGGATGGAGCAGGCCGGAATGGGGCTTGCGGTTGGCGATTTCAAACTGGACGGCAACCTGCATCTGGTCAAGACACATTTCAGCCACGACACAAGCGCCGTCTACATTAACGACGGGAAAGGCAACTTTAGCGACGCCTCGATTCGCTCAGGCTTAGGCGTAGAGACGCGCTTCGTCAGTTGGGGCGTCGGCGTCACCGACCTGGACAATGATGGGAACCCGGATGTTTTCTGGGTAACCGGGGGCATCTATCCGGAGGTGGATCAGAAGCTTCCCGATTCACCGCACAAGACGCCACGCGTAGTTTTCCGTAACTTGGGCAAGGGAAACTTCGAGGAGTTGATCGGACAGGCTGGACCGGGAATTGAAGCACGTCATTGCAGCCGCGGTTGCGCGTTTGGCGACTTTGATAACGACGGTGACATGGACGTCTTAATTGTGAACCAGAACGAGCCGCCGTCCCTGCTGCGAAACGACGTGACCGGGGGCTATCATTGGATCAAGATCAAACTAAGCGGCGTGAAATCGAACCGTAGCGCAATTGGCGCGCGGATTACCGTGCATTATGGCGATAAAATACAGGCTCAGGAGGTGCTGAGCCAGTCGTCTTACTTGTCTGTGAATGACAGCCGTCTGCACTTTGGGCTTGGAACGGTTCCCGTGGTCGACATCGAGATCCGTTGGCCGATGGGGCAAGTGGAGAGATTGAAGCAGGTGCCCGCCGACCAGCTAATCTACGTAGTCGAGGGTTCCGGAATTACCCGCACGCAGAAATTCAGTCGGGGTAGATGATGTGCCTGCGATTTCTGGCCTCGTTGCTTATCGCCGGATTGTTGCCCGCGCAGCGGGCCCCCGTCGAAAGTGCGTGGGATCTACTGACAAAAGGTCAGCGCAAGCAGGCGAAAGACGTTCTGCACGAGATCCTAAACGCGAATCCCGGCGATGCCGATGCCAGACTGCTGCTGGGCAGCATTCTCTCCGACGACGGTGAGCATTCCGAAGCCATCGCACAACTGAGCCAAGCCGTACGATTGCGTCCGCAATCGGCGGAGGCACGCAACGCGCTAGGCGAGGCGTCCAACAGTTTCGGCGACACGACAACTGCGCGCGAGGCATTCGAAAAAGCCGTGATGCTGGATCCAACCCTCGCGCAAGCGCGGGTAAACCTCGGGCAGATTTTGGTCCAGGCCGGTGAGTTCGCAGCGGCTGCAAAACATCTGGACCGGGCTCTGCTGATCCTTGGAAGTACACCGGACGCCGCCTTCCCGCACTATTTACGCGCCAAGGTGGATACCGAACGGCAGAAGACGCAAGCCGCGCTTTCTCACTTGACTAAAGCGGTCGCGCTGCGGCCCGATTTCGCCGAGGCATGGTCGGACCTTGGTCAAGCCCGCAAAACGCTTTCAGACGACGCAGGCGCTCTGGCCGCCTTCAAGCGGGCCGTGGAAGCGGGGCCCGGCGATGCAGTAGCGCAATACCGTCTTGGCTCCGAGTACCTTCATCGAGGCGAGGCTCAACTTGCCGTACTGCACCTGCAGAAGGCATTGGACCTGAATTCCGGCGACCAGTCGACGCTGTATAACTTGCAAATCGCACTTCATCGGGATGGCCAACTGGAACTAGCCAGGAAGACGAAGGAGCAATTACAAGATCTACTTCGGAGGAAGGACAAGGCCGCCGAGAACGCGTTAACCGCGGTGCAACTCAACAATCAGGGCGCGGAATTGGAGAAGACAGGCAATTTGCGCGGCGCGCTGGACAAGTATCGCGCAGCCCTCGAGCTTTCTCCGGAACACGTGGGCTTCCGGGTTAATTTCGCGGTCGCTCTCCTCCGGCTGGGACAGTGGAGCCAAGGCATCGCGGAATTGCGCGATGCAGTCCGGCGGGATCCGGGCAACACCGCGGCGAAGTCCGCGTTGGACGATGCCCTTGCGAAAGTCCCCGGGAAGCCCTAGCCGAAGGTAACGCCGCAGGGAACCGGACAGGCAACGTCCTGCATCCGGGATTTCGAATCGAAAAGTCTAACCGGCTTGTGCCAAGCCGATACGAATGAGCATCCGCCCTGATAAACATCACCCGGCCAGGCTACGGCACATTCAAACCCGACCTCGAAACCGGCGAGATTATCGTTCTCGATCCCTGGATCGATGGCAACCCATCCTATTCCGCAGCTTATTCGTTCACCGGCGTGGACGCCATCCTTATCTCCCAAGGCCACTTCGACCATATCCATGACGCGTTGCCGGCGTTGGACCGAAGCCCCGGTGTAGAGGGCCGAAAAGGATCGCCGCTGCCTCTTCTTCGGTAGCCGCCAAATAGGTAGCCGCCAAAAACCGCTGGTTCGATGGCCTCCTTCGCAACGCATGGAAAACCGCTCTGTCGCCTATGCGCCGCAACTTCAGGCCGATCTCTTCAGCCGCCTGCTTCTGCGTGATCAGTTTCTCCTGCGCCTACTTCAGCGCCGTCAGCCGGTCTCGCTCGGCCTGGGTTAGTAGTAGCTGTCCTTTGTCCACCCTTCCAGGCTGGGGCTGTCAATAGGGCATTTCTAGTTTGCCGCGCAAGCTCCAGCTCTACTTCTTGCCTCCGAAAGTGCCCCGGACAGAAACGCCGATGCCGAACTCGAAACGCCGGTCGGACCCGCCGCTGGGATCGTGTAGCTCCGGGTCTGGCCGGTTCAGTTTCATTGCGAAGTACGGTCCGATGGACGCCGATTTTCCCAGCGGAATATACGCGTATTTCAGAATCGGTAATTCAGGCGCTAAATCGAAAGTGAAGTGGTCGGCGATTGCATCGAAATTATAGACGGTGCCGAAGCCCATCACGCTGCCGGCAACAATCCGATGACTGTCCAGGTGGCAATCGGCGATGTCCCCTACTTCAATGTGCAAACCGATGCCAACGCCGCTCTGCCGAAAGCTATCGCCTTTGGCCTGTGACGCATTGAAAGTTCCCGATACGGTGCTCCTGTCGTCAAGCTTCAGTTGGTCTTTCAGCTTCTGCACACGGCACTTCAGGCCGGGCACATCCTTGCAGAAGAACTTAAATCCGGTCAGTTGGGGGTTTCCCATCACCTGGAGTATGCCCTTGTAGGTACCCGCCTTATCTGCATCGATGTATTGATCGATGCAGATGCCAATGGAGGTCAAAGCTCCTTTGATGGTGGCGATTTCTCCGAGATGATCGGAAATATCGCTCCCGCGCCAGATCCCGTGTTTTAGATAATCTGATCCGATCCCCATGCGTTGATCGTAAGAATTGAACTTTGCGGAGTCAAGGGGTAGTTCTTCCGCAATTCGCCCCACCTAATCGATCAAGCCGGAGTCTCTCCTGATCGCGATTCTCCCCCGAGGAAGAGATTTCAACGAACGCGATCCCACGGCGTCCAAACACGCGGTGGAACTTCAATTCGTGGCAGAATTCGTATGCCTCGGGGAGACCGTTCCAATCGGCAACCCGCGCCGCAATTTTGATGCGCGGCACTACTGCGAAACCACATCCCTTGCCTCGAAGCTTTTGCAGGTGAGCAAACGCGGAAAGCGCGAGGTAAAGAGATTGTTCAGCGCCGGACAAACGGGCCTTCCAGGCTACTCTGAAGTCTAGACGCAAGGTCCGCTTTCACGATTGTTGTTGTTTCGCACAATCCCCATACTGGGCCGCGAGCGCGAGCGAGTGGCAGAGCGTCGGCAAAACGCCCGGACAACACAGGCATGGTTCGCTTCGCCGGCCGCCGGTGAGCCAGGAAACGGGCAGTCTTCTCAACATCCGCCAGGTAGGTGGGGCAGCCTCCGGGCTGCGCGGAGCGCTCTCGTTCCACCTCCGCCCATTCGGCGTCTGGCGATTCACCGGCGGATTTAGTTCTGTTTCGCAAAACTCGGGAGAAGTCCGGTGGAGGGTTCGGAACCGTCTTGGCCGAAGTAGCAGGTAAGTATTACCGCGGATCAGCGGGATCGACACGGATTGCCGGAGTCGCTGTGCGGTTGTGTGCCGGACCGGTGCGCGTCAGCGTATAGTGAATGGATCAAACTTCAATGACCTCCGATCTTCCTACCAAGAAATGGCTCAACCTGGCGGCAGCCGAGGCCGAAGCCGAAGCCCGGAAGCTCGACGCGCACGTGACGATTTTCATTGTGGACGAAAGCGGAAACCCACTTTTCCTGCAGAAGGCGGACGGCGTAGGGCTCAACACGATTCGGATTGTGCGGAAGAAAGCCCGTTATGCGGCACTTTACCGGCGTCCGTCAAAGATTGAAGCGGATCAGTTGGGCGCCGGCAATCTGCAACTGCTGGTTTTTCCGGATGCCTTTCCGAATCGGGGTGGCTTGCCGGTGCAGGTGGACGGACATACCATCGGCGGAATTGCCGCGGGCGGAGCCGCCTCGGAAGTGGACGAGGCGATAGCGCAGGCGGCAATCAATGCCCTGCTGAAGTAGACAATCTATGTGGCAACATCTCAAAACCGAATGGGAGTACGCGAGCATTGAAATTACCGGCAATACGGTGACCCAAGTGAACTACGACTTGCAGACCGCCGAAGGAATGCGCGGCGAGGCGATGGACGAGTTGTCCGGGCACCTGGCGAATTCCGAGCCGGATCTGTTGGCAATCCTGAATACGTTGGGGGAAGAAGGCTGGGAGATTGCCGAAAAGCTGGAACGCGGCGGCGGAGTTGTTCTCCTTTTACTGAAGAAACCCGGCAACCGCCGCGAACAGAAGGATGCGGAAACGCGGGCGCTGATGAAGAAGGCGCTCGACGA
This sequence comes from Bryobacteraceae bacterium, assembly GCA_025350445.1. The sequence goes on from JANXXV010000796.1 coordinate 7,563, forward strand.
TATGGATCTGTAGAAAACGCCATCCACCACATTTCTCACAGCAACCGCGGATCTCCTGATAAAATTATGGGGAACGCCCTTTTATGATCGATACGCTCCTAGCCAAAGTTTTTGGCACCAAGAATGACCGCGAAGTGAAGGCCATGGCGCCGGTCATTGCCAGCATCAACGTGCTCGAACCGCAAATTCAGAAACTGTCCGACGCGGAGCTTTCGGCTAAGACCCAAGAGTTCAAGCAGCGCCTGGCAAACGGCGCAACCCTGGACGACATTATGGTGGAAGCCTATGCCGTGGTGCGCGAAGCAGGCTGGCGTGTGCTGCGCATGAGGCACTTCGACGTGCAGTTGATCGGCGGCGTGGTGTTGCACCACGGCAAGATTGCCGAAATGCGCACCGGCGAAGGTAAGACGCTGGTGGCTACGCTTCCCACTTATCTAAACTCGCTTTCCGGGAAGGGCGTCCACGTGGTTACCGTGAACGACTATCTGGCGCGCCGCGATTCGGAATGGATGGGCCGGCTGTATAAGTTTATGGGCCTCACGGTGGGCGTGATTGTCCACGATCTGGACGACGCCGAACGCAAGGCCAGTTATGCGGCCGACATCACCTACGGCACGAATAACGAATTCGGCTTCGATTTCCTGCGCGACAATATGAAGTTCCGGATTGAGGATTGCGTGCAGCGGCCGCACAACTTCGCCATCGTGGATGAAGTGGATTCTATTTTGATCGATGAAG
>JANXXV010000806.1 GCA_025350445.1 Bryobacteraceae bacterium
AACAGGCGGCAGCGCTGTCCCGGCCTCGTCTGCTCCCAAGAGCAGAAGCCCGTGGCCCGATCCGCGTTCGAAAGCTTGCAGCAAGCGGTCTGCGGGACCGCTGTCATGACCAGCGGCGCCGTTGCCGGAAGACAAGACTAGACGGCCTTGCGGAGTCAGGCTGAGGCAGAGAGAGATAGCGTCCATGTTGCGAACGATTCAGCTTAACAGGCCGCAAGCGGGGGCCGGATTCAAGGCCGGATTCAAGGCCGGATTCAGCCGAAGCCGCTGCGTCTAGGATATGCGGCTCAGGCGCGTTGCGCACTGAAGACAAAATTTCGTAGTGCGGGTCCTGGTACTCGTGCGTCAGCTTGAATCCGTACATCGTTAGATCCCGTTCCACGGCGCCAAAGTCGTACCCTACGTGGCCGTGACCCTCGCCGACGATGAAGCGCGTCTTGCTAAGCCACTCTGTATTCTCCCTGAACAAAGTCTTCTCATAACCTTCGATGTCGATCTTGAGAACATCGATCCGTGGCCACTGCATTTGGCGCATCAGCGGGGCCATTGCGATCTGGGCAACCTCGAGCGGTTTATCACCCCGGTTTCGCGGAACCAGTGAGTTGGCTGTCGGATCCGGAGAAATGTTTAGCACCGCCGTACCATCCTGAACTCCAACAGCTTGTGGAATCACGGTCACCGACTCGAGAAGACCATTGAGCGCAATCATTTCCCGTAGCATCTCAATGTTGCCGGGCAACGGTTCCACGGAAACGATTTGAGCCGCCGGATACAGCGCATTCAGGCAGAGTGTGGAGATCCCGTTCACGCCCGTCACCGCCGACCGGTACAGTTCCTTTACGAAGACGTCGTGCTGAACGGCGTAATCGACACCATTCGGCCTCAACAACACCCGCGCGTTTTTCCCACGGCACTTCACTGTTACTCTGAACGCCCGTGCGGCGATCGAGCGCAGGCTCTGTATGGCTGAGATAATAGCCGGCGAGCAGTTTGCCAATGCTTGCCGGCCCGCACCGCAGATCACTCCCGGCGGAAATCAAGTGCTTGAATTGCGCGTACCGCCCGGTTGCCGGGGTCTTGGATTCCGTCGTCATCGCTGCGGACATGAACTCACTTGTGCCGTGAGCGGACCGCGCCGTTGCGGCTATTGACGGTTGCGTTCGCAGCTTTGCCCAATTTGGATGCTCGACCCGGGATGGACAGTACACCTCAATCGGTTCGGCTGGAATGTGACGGGTGAGCTACAGGTCGCCGCGTTGAGGGAACGGGAATCCGCAACGATTCCGGGTTGGTGTCAGTTTCTTGCCGGCACCGCGTGACTCAGGGCGCAGGCCGATGAATCCACCCCGGCGGCTTAAAGCCGTTGGCCCACCCATTGTCCTGAAAAACCAAACTTTGCGGCGATTGCTCCAGTCACGGCCCGTTACGAAATATGTTTGCCAACCGCTTCCTCACGGCGAGGGGTTCAGTCACGCAATCCGAGCCGCTCGCCGTGTGGGACTGGTCTTGACACCTCGGGATGGCAATTTCACGACAAGTCATTAAAAATCATCCGGCCTTCGGGTAAATAGCCTGATTCGGCTGGCAACGCCGCCAGGCATTACCACCCAGGCGGATAAGGCCACCACGATCGCCATCACCGCGTAGTCCACAAAACTGTGACCGCCGCTGTCGTTCCACGTAATCAGGTTCCAAGCTGTATCAGTAATTCGCTGCATCTTCTCGTGACCATTCCGCGGTCATCTTTAGGATGAACGTAAATCCCCCTTCAGCCCATGGCCCGCTAGTACCGATTTGTATCCGCCGGGTACTTGGCTCTCCAGTACATGGGAATAAACCGGTAGTCCTTGACAACACTCCCCTGCTCAGTCTATACATAGACAAGACTAGGAACTAATGCCGCCTCCCACTCCACCCGAATTCCTGCCTGGAACGCTGCACCTGCTGATCCTGCGCAGTCTTTCCGCCGGGCCTCTCCACGGCTATGCAATCGCCAAGCGAATCAAAGACGTCTCCCAGAGCATGCTTGCGGTGGAAGAGGGGTCGCTGTATCCCGCGCTCAACCGGATGCTGGTGAAAGGCTGGCTGACTGCCGAATGGGGCATCTCAGAGAACAACCGCAAGGCGCGCTTCTATACCCTGACGAAGATTGGATTGGAGCAATTGGATCAGGAAACGGTCGAGTTTGACCGTCTGGTGTCCGCAATTCAGCTAGTACTTCGAGAGGCATGAACCTAAAAACGGCAGTTCACCTTGTGATTTTGCCGTAATCCCAGCTTTTCGTTACCGCTCCCTGACGGTCACGGTTCAGTAAAATCAGTACGTTACCGAGCCGCGCGCGTCAGCGAGC
>JANXXV010000839.1 GCA_025350445.1 Bryobacteraceae bacterium
GTTTCTCAAAGGCATGACGATCCACCACCCGGCTAAGCATACGCGGTTCAATGTTCCAGCCGAGGAATTGGGAGATGGCGGCAAACTCATCCTTCGGGTTGCTCGTCAGGCGCCGGTAGTTCGTGACATATTCGCGGTTTCCGGGGGGAGCGGTTCCCCAACTGCGCATCCGGTCCGCCCATTGCGTGAGGAGAAAAATGCCCATCCGCACCCGGTTATGATCGGAGGCAGACGAAATCGGCAACCGCAGCAGGCGCGTCATTGATGAAGGCATGTGGCTGAAGCCGAGCGAGAATACCAGGGAGATTACCAGATCACGCGGATCGCGCAGTACGACAATGGCCCGATCGTCTTCACGGGAGTTCGCCCGCCAGTTCTCATAGGATGCGCCGTATAGCGGCCCGGCGAAACTATCGGCGGGAACATCGGGCCATCCCTGTGAAGCAACATCGATTCCACCTGTCGAGAGCGGGAATCCGGAAACGGAACTGATCTCGGGGTCGGTTAAAATGTCGCGCACCCACTGACTGGCGCACTTGTAAAATGTGAGGTGAATAACACGCAACTTATTGCCTGCGGAAATTATCTCATATTCAAGGCGAATTTATACCATAAATATTTCCATGCGGCGGCTAGAGCTTGTATAGAATTACCCGGGTACAATGCAACAGAGCGATTTTCTTGGTATTGGATTCATCGGTCACGGAGGCGGCCCACACCTGGGTGGATCGGCCGGCATGAATACGGATGGCGTCCGCCGGAATGCTGCCTCCGGGGCAGATGCCCGTGAAGTTGCTCTTCAGATGGATTGTCGTAAAGCCGGTGGCATCCATAGCCGCAAGCGGTATCGGCAAGGGCGATTATGGAGGCCGCACGCAGAAACCCATTCGGCGCCGCAAGGTCTCGCCGGATCTTCCTCCGGGCCTGCGATTTCCCTGGCTCCGCCGGCACCACCTCGAAACCGGGTAGCGATGGCAGGCAGCCGCCGCCGAATGAGTTGAATTCTTCCCGTGCGCGAGGCAGATTGGGAATATCTTCAGTATCCTTTGAATAGCGATACATCGTTCGTTCGATGCTTGGCGGGAGCCGGGGCTGCGGACAGGAATACTCCGGTACTTTCTGCGTTTCGCATATTTTCTTCCGCCGCCAGCGAATCTTGATTGGTTGTTCCAAAGCTGAATTGCGCCGGCTACTTTCGGGCGGCGAGCCCGGAACGGGATCCCGCGTCATGGATCTGAGAATCAAGGATTCTCCAGCGTGAATCAAGACTGCCTTTGGGGCTTCTGGCGCAGGGTGCTGGATACAACCCAGCATGGTGAGCAACGAGTGGACGTTCGCACCGGTCGGCCGCCGCATCACACCGTCCGGGAAACATCGGCTAAAGCCTGTTGATCGAAAGGGAAACGGGCCCCAAATTGAACTCTTAAGAATCGGCTGTCAATGGCTATCAACGTGCACGAAGGTAATTTCGAATTCTTCGGAGGAGGCTATTCGGTGAAAATGAGAAACGCAAGATCTCTCGGGTACGCGGTAATGTTGGTTGTCATGTTCGCGTCCGTTTTGGCGCTGAGTGGAGACTCAGACGTAGGATATTCGCCTCGTAGTAAGGCGCATTACGCAAGCAACGAGGTGGTTAATTTCGTTCGCCCAGGGCTGGTGATTAAGGTGACGGCCGCGGATATCGCCACCGATGGCACAATTACGGCTACCGTTTTGGTGACCGATCCTAAGGGACTGCCGCTCGACCGCCTTGGGGTGACGACTCCCGGCGCAGTCGCACTTAATTTTGTCGCGGCCACAATACCGAAGACGCAGGATCAGTATGTCGCCTACACCACCCGAGCGGCGAGCGGCGCCGCGGTAGCCAGCACGCAGCAGGCAGGAGCGGATGCCAACGGGACATTCACCACGATTGCCGACGGGCAATACAATTATAAATTCAATACGAAAGCGACAACCGGTTACGACCGCTCGGCAACGCACACGATTGGCGTTTACGGAAACAGAAATTTGACTGAGTTCGATCTGGGTACGAATTATGCAAGCACGACTTTCAATTTCGTCCCCGACGGGTCACCGGTAACCAAGGTGCGCGATGTCATCCGGACGGCTTCCTGTAACAAATGTCACGATCAGCTTTCCTTCCACGGCGGATCGAGACGGGGAATTGAGATGTGCGTTCTGTGCCACACGCCACAGACCGTCGACGCCGACACCGGCAACACCGTCGACCTGAAAGTGATGGCGCACAAGATCCACATGGGCGAGCAATTGCCGAGCGTCATTGCCGGCACGCCGTACCAGATCATCGGATTCAATCAATCTGTTTCCGACTTTTCCACGGTGGCGTATCCATCCGATCCGCGCCGCTGCGAGTCGTGCCACGATCAGAAATCAGGCGCAACCCAGGCGGCCAATTATCTTACGAAACCCGCGCGGGCGTCTTGCGGATCCTGCCACGACAACGTGAACTTCGCTTCAGGCGAGAAACATGCTGGCGGGCTTGTCGGGCCGCAAGTGAGCGACAACCAGTGCGCGACTTGCCATACGCCTCAGGGTGAGGTTGAATTTGACGCCTCTATCAAGGGTGCGCATGTGATCCCAACGCAATCGTCGTTGTTATCCGGCCTGAATCTGGAGCTCATGAAGGTGGATGACGGCGTTGCGGGAAAGAAGCCGACCGTCAGCTTAACAGTGAAAGATAAGAGCGGCGCTTCGATCGCGCTCGCTTCGCTTGGGACTTTGAATCTGGTGATGGCAGGCCCGGACAACGATTACGGATACACCAGCTTTGGATCCGACGTGACCACGCCGGGTTACGTTTCGGAAGACGCAAGAACGGCCACCTGCGGACAGGACGGCGTATGCGCCTATACCTTTAAGCACGCCATTCCGGCGGACGCGAAGGGTTCCTTCTCAATCGGTGTGGAAGCACGGCGGACCGAGACGCTTTTGCCGGGTACCACCAAGCAACAGTCCGTAACGTACGGCGCGATCAACAAGGTGGTTAACTTCCCGGTAGACAGTTCACCGCTAACAGCGCGGCGGACCATCGTCGCGACGAAGAACTGCAACCAGTGCCATACGTTCCTCTCGGTTCACGGCGAGAACCGCAACCAGGTGGAGATGTGCGTACTTTGCCACAATCCTTCACAAACGGATGCGGGCCGCCGGCCAGGTGCGCTTGACCCGGCCGATAAGCTCTTGCCGCCTCAGGGAGTCAATTTCAATCTGTTGGTTCACCGGATTCATAACGGTGGTGAGGAGCTGAAAGAACAAGGCAGAACCTTCACCGTGGTTGGTTTCGGCGGAAGCCACAACGACTTTACAGAAGGAGTGCACTTCCCGGCAATG
>JANXXV010000854.1 GCA_025350445.1 Bryobacteraceae bacterium
TTATCCTTTGAGTAGGTCACGAACCAGAAGGTCTTATTGCGGCCATCGTAGACCTTGGGAATGAAAACGGGTCCGCCACCGGAACCGCCCTGTTCATTGTAGCGTTCCTTCGCGCGTGGCTGGCCGGTGGCGTTTCTCGCCCACGCATTCGCATTCCAGATGTCGCGGCGCAGATTCAGGAACCCGGCAGCGTGAAAATCATTGGTGCCTGATTTCGTTACGAAGATCTGAACACCGCCGCCGAACCGGCCGTACTCTGCATCATAAGTACCCGTAAGCAGCTTGAATTCGCCGAACATTTCCGCACCGGGGAAGTTGAAAACCACGCCGCCCGATTCCGGAATAACGAGGCTCGCGCCGTCAATCAGCACCTCGGAAGCTCGCCCGCCGGACCCGGAGATCGATAGCTCAGGGGTGCCTCGCGAAACGCCTGGCATGTATCCAACGAAGGCGGAGGCGTTGCGGATGCCGCCTGCAAACAACGGTAATGTGTTCATCATCTGCGTGGACACGCTCTGCCCGCGCTGAGGAGAGGTAGTGTCCAGAAGCTCCGCTTCGGCGGTTACGTTCACCGTCTGCTGTACATCACCCACTTCCATCTGCAAGTCGAGCAACTGCCGTTGCGCAACGCGAATCTCAAGGCTGGCGCGGCTCAGTTTCTTAAAGCCCGACGCCTCGGCCGTGACCGTGTAGGTGCCGACCGGCAGACTGGCAAACACATAATTGCCGGTGCGGGTCGTAACCGTGTCCGTTTCCTGGCCTGTCTGATCGTGCCGCGCTTTCAGCTTCGCTTCAGGCACCGCAGCGGCATTTGGATCGGTGATAGTTCCACTCAATGATCCGGTGTTGGATTGGCCAAATAAACTGGCGGAGAAAAGAACGAAGAACGCAGTTGCTACGCTTCGACTGAAAAAACGCATGAAGCCTCCCTAGGTGCAAGACGTGTTGCCGTTGTCAGATGATACGGACTCCAGGTCAAGATGTCAATGGTGTGAATAGGACTCGGCTAGCGGGAATTGGGGCGGTTTCGAACGGCCGGGTGACCAAATTACAGGACGAATCTGCCCGTCGCGAGACAAGCCGAGGCCCAGTACCTCGAGCCCGCGGGTTTGATCCGTAGTACTCGTAGTTCTGTTCAGATGGCAAAAGCTATGCGAGGATTGCTGTGTCTATTTAATGTTTTCGAATCGTCACAAATTGCTGGTGATCTCCGTATTCGCTATGGCCGCAGTGCTAGCGATCGGGATTCCTCTCCGGCCAAGCCGCACGCGCCGGCCCGTCCGCATCGCCCGATATGGGTTTGAGTCCCGTTTTACCGAGAGCATCTTCAACGAAATCGCCAAGCGTCGTCACATCTCCGTCCAGTGGGTTCAGACGGGTTTGACCGCAAGTGAGGCGCTGCGGCAGGGACGCGTTGACATCTGGGCCGGTGCAACGGCCTCGGCGGATCCCCAGCGGGAATTCCACCAGACGGAAAAGTGGACTGAAGTCGAATTATCGCTGCTCTCGCTGGAAGGCAAAGACCAGCGTCACCCCACACATACGTCGGGCCAACTCGTGGCCTACTACGAAGGCGGCCGCACGGCCAGTGACGTTACGGACGCACTGCCCGGTGCCGTTCCAATGCCGTTCGGATCGGCGATAGCCGCCATCCAGGCTGTATGCGGCGGCCAGGTTCACGCGGTGATGCTGGCGCGGAATTCGGCGCTCGAAGCGGTTCTGAAGCGTCCGCCCGGCTGCGAAAATGCCCCGTTTTGGTACGATTTATTACCGTCGGCGGCAATACCGGTGGTGATTCTGGCCCGGCACGAGGCAGCGCGGGAAGCCGACGCTTTCCGTTCAGGAATGAGCGAATTGGCCGAAGACGGCACCATCGCCCGGCTCACGGCCGAAACGATGACGGTAGCCGACCGCCAGCCGGAGCTTATCTCAGGTATCGTCGATAGTGAGCGCCGTTCGAAGCTTGGTGTCAGCACCGTGCTGGCGAGCCTTTTCATCGTTTTGGGCAGCGGAATTCTACTTATCAAACTGCGAATGGCACGGCGGGCGGCCGAAAACGCATCACTCGCCAAGTCGCAGTTCGTGGCCGCAATGAGCCACGAAATCCGGACTCCGATGAACGGGATCGTCGGCATGACCGAACTGCTGCTGGACACGCCCCTTACCGATTTGCAGAAGGAATTCGCCGAAACCGTGCGCAGTTCGGCGCAATCGCTGGTTACCATCATCGGGAATGTGCTGGATTTTTCGCGCATCGAAGCTGGAATGCAGACCACGGTTAAGGTTTCCTTCTCGCCGCGCTCGGTTATTGAGGAAACTGTCGGAGTGCTGGCCCACCAGGCCCATGAGAAGGGCCTTGACCTGGGTTGTTTCCTATCGCCGGATATGCCGCGTGAAGTCACGGGCGACCCGGGTTCGCTGCGCCAGGTGCTACTCAACCTGCTCGGCAATTCGGTGAAATTCACACAATCGGGGGAAGTGACCGCGCGCGCCGGAGTGTCGCGTCCCGTCAAAGGCAATCCCGAGATCTGGTTTGAGGTGTCCGACACCGGCATCGGTATCCCAGCCGATGTAATGCCGCGGCTGTTCAAGCCTTTCGGTCAGGCCGACGATTCCATTGGTCGCCGGTTCGGCGGGAGTGGGCTGGGTTTGGTGATCAGCAGAAAGCTGGTGGAGCTAATGGGCGGAAAGCTATCGATGGACAGCACAGTTCACAAAGGAACCTGCACGCGCTTCAGCATTCCGTGGATTGCGGGCGCTGACCCGATGGACGAACCGTGGAAGGGACGTTTCGCCGGACGGCGTGTCCTGGCCGAGGGCGGGACACTGATCAACCGGCAGATGCTGGGCCAGCAATTGACCGCGATGGGCATCCAAATGGATTCGGCTGAAAACTTCGATCCCGATCGGAGCTACGCCGCCATTCTGGTGGACGGCATGGAACCCTGGGCCAACGGATGGTCAACGTCGCAGATTCGCGGGTGGCGCCCCGAGTACGAGTCAATCCCGGTTGTCTTGATCACGTTGCACGAAAGTCATCAGCATTTCGAGCAGGCCAGGAAGGCTGGTGTAGGGGACTTCTTATACAAGCCGCTCCGCCCCGCGAGGGTCGCGGCTTGTCTGGAGCGCGTGCTCGCCGCCGCTGGCGATCCGGACTGTGACACAGATGCCGACGAAGCAGGAGTCGAGGAGTGGGAAGTCGTGCCGGCGCCACGCCGCGCCCGGATCCTTGTGGCCGAAGATAACCCTGTAAACCAACGCGTCGCGCAACGAATGCTGGAGCGTTTGGGTTACGACGTTGATATCGCCGACAATGGCCGCCGCGCCGTGGAGGCCATGGCAAGACTGCGATATGACGCCATTCTGATGGACTGTTCGATGCCGGAGATGAACGGCTTTGATGCTACACGCGAGATTCGGCAGCGCCATGGGAATGAGACCGTGATCATTGCCATGACCGCCAGCGCACTGCCCGACGATGCGGAATTGTGCCGCCGGGCGGGTATGGACGACTATTTAACCAAGCCGGTGGATACGCAGCGGTTGCGAACCGTATTGGAACGTTGGATTCCGGTGAACCGGTTCTCGGCGGTCTAAGGCCATGGGGGATTTTGTTGCTATCGTCGCAGGTATACCACTGAGGCGCAGCTAGGTATATCGCGCTGGGGAGTACTTAGATTCCAGGTGGCAATCTACGGCCCAGGCCGGATGGAGAGAGACACAGTGGATCGCTTATATTCGGATTAGTGTCTCCATGAACTGTAACCACTGCGGGAGCGCACTTGCGGTGCTGAATAACATCAACGACGAACGGTTCTGCTCGGAAGAGCACCGCATTGCGTTTCTGCGCGCCAGCGGCGACGCGGACTCAAAGAACATGCGGAAGCGCTCGCTGGTAAATCCACGCATGCGCGGAAACCAGATTGACATCGCCGATCCTACGCACTCCGCGGACTTCCAGTTTGGGGACTTTGCGGCAGCGGGAGGCCAAGCGCAACCTCCCCGGAACTGCGCGGCCGAGGACTTCGCGCTGGAAGTGGTGGCTCCGTCGTCCGCCATCCGCGAGGCTGTGCCGTCGCTGTGTAGCGCTGTCGCGATGCCCGCCCAGCAGGTGTTGTGTGGGGCATCGGCTCCGGGAACGAATTTCCCCCACGTGGTGACCCTTCCCGCTGCGCGGTTGCCTAGGATGCCGGCGCCGATTCCGGCGGGTCTGTTGCCGGCGGGTCTCTTACGCGCAGGTCTCTTACGCGCAGGTCTCTTACGCGCAGGTCTCTTAAATGATGAGGCCTCGCGCCGGGGCTTCCGGGATCGATCCGCCGGACAGTCCGATCGGCCGAAATGGCACCGGTGGGCCGCCCTCGCGGCGTGTTTTGTCGGGATCGCCGCAGCCACCGATTTCCTGGTTTCCCGTAGTGCGGATCGGGCGGCCGCTGCCGCCAGCCAGGGACCGGCAGCCTCATTCGAAGATTTCAGCGCGGGCTTCAGCCGGTGGGACGGCGCCGAAGCCGGACCGAAGCCGTGGGTGCTGGATGCGGGCAAAGAAGCCATGCCCAATTCCCTGGCGCTGTTTAAACCCTCGACCGGAATGACCGACTACCGCCTGGAATTCTCGGGCGACGTAAGGCAGAATGGGATTTCCTGGGCCGTCCGCGCAGCCGATCACCTGAATTATCAGGCTTTGGAAATCACCGAAAGGAAGAAAGGTTCCGAGTGGCAACTGTGGTTCACGCGCTACAAAGTAGTCGCCGGAAAGGAAGGACCGCGGACGCAGGTTCCGCTGCAAATCCTGCTGCCGGCGCAGTCGCTCTGGCTGGTGCGTATGGAAACTGTCGGCGAATCCTCGACGCTGTGGATTGAAAATCAGATAGCCAATTCGTGGTCCGACGCTGGAGCAACGCCGGGCGGCTCCGTCGGCTTCTTTGCCGCCAAGGGTGACCAATATATCCTCAAGAAGGTCAGGATTACTCCGCAGTAACTGCGCTACGATGCTCTTGAGGGAGCATGCCGATGCAGTCACGCCGACAGTTTCTTTCCACCGCCTCACTCGCAGCTGCATTGGTTCGGAAGGCCGCCGCCTCTCCAGACGACGAACCGGGTGAGTGGCGCAACAAGCAGGCCGGTATGGCCTACCGCCGTCTGGGCGGGACCAACTTCCAGATCTCAGAAGTGGTGATGGGCGGCAACACCATCGCCCCGGACAACTATGAGCACGTGCTGGCCGCGCTGGACCGGGGCCTGAACTATCTGGACACTGCGCCTGCTTACGGCAAAGGGAAAAGCGAAGCGGGTTACGCCAGGGTAATCAAGGCGCGCGACCGCGATAAGTTCTTCCTCAATTCGAAAATCAGCCTTTGGGACATCAATCGCAACGGGCTCTATCAGAGTATCTTCGACAGTCTTCCCGGTGCCGATCAGGATAAGTTCAAGAGCCGCGTGGTGGACTACATCGCGGAGAGCCAGGCGGCCAAACCCGAATATTTCGTCGGATATTTCGACGGGCAGCAGGCGGAGTTGGAATCCGCCGCGCTGTCGAATGTGATGGAGCAGGAATACGGCCGCCGCATCGACCGCAAGAAGAATTACAAGGACCTGATCGTGAAGTCGGTGGACGAAACGCTGGCGCGCCTTGGGACGGATCACCTCGATTTGATGATGTGCCCGCACGGCGCAAATTCGGCGTACGAGCTGAAGAACTTTCCAGAAATCTTCGAAGCGTTCGAGATTGTCAAGAAGGCAGGCAAAGTGCGGCACCTGGGGGTTTCCGCGCATACCGACCCGGCAGGGGTGCTGGACGCGGCCATCGACAGCAAGGTTTATTCGGTGGCGATGGTGGCGTACAACATCGTGAATCACGCGCGGCTGGACCCCGTCCTGCTGCGGGCAAAGCGGAATGTCCTGGGGGTCATTGCGATGAAGGTGGCCAGGCCGGTGAATCCGGGCAGTGGAACGCCGGACCCGGCGAGAGTAAAGCTTATCGAGGACGCAGTCCCGGGACCGCTGAAGATCCCCCAGAAGGCTTATCTTTGGGCGCTGAGAAATCCGAACCTGACGGCGGTGGTTTCCGAATTGGTTAATCGGCAGATGGTGGACGATAATTTGCCGCTGGCGGGTACGAAGTAGCAGGACCGCTGTGGAGACCGGGACAGGGACCCAGTGAAGATTCGCGATGCGATAAAGCTAGTCGAGGCTGATGGGTGGAAATCGAGTAAGACTGTAGGTAGTCACCGGCAGTACGTTCACCAAACGAAGCCGGGGAAAGTAACAATCGCGGGCCATCCCGGTAAGGACTTGGCCATTGGTACGGTACGCTCAATATTGAGGCAGGCAGGATTGAAACCATGACCGAATATGCAGTGGTACTCGAAAAAACCGGCAACGGCTGGTCGGCATACGTGCCCGACCTGGATGGATGTGTTGCCGCCGGTGACACAGAAGCCGAAACCATCAGGCTCATACGGGAAGCCATTGCGTTCCACATCGAAGCCATGCGTCAAGACGGTGATCCCATCCCTCCGCCAACGACCCATGTGCAATACGTCGCGCTTGCTTCGTAGTCCAGCGCCGCTCCCCTAAACCATCTTCCCCTGCAAATGCGCGGGCACCTTATCCCCTTCCCCCGGAGCAAGAAACAGATTCTGTTCCAATCCATGCTGCCGCGTGTACAGATCGAAGTACCGGCCCTCCAGCGCGAACAGCGTCTCATGCGTTCCACGCTCCAGCACGCGCCCCTGCTCAATCACCAGAATCTGATCGGCGCGCCGGATGGTGGACAAGCGGTGCGCGATCACGAACGTTGTCCGGCCCTGCATCAGGAACGCGAGCCCCGCTTGGATCAGCGCCTCCGATTCGGAGTCGAGACTCGAAGTAGCTTCGTCCAGAATCAGAATCCGCGGGTCCGCAAGAATCGCGCGGGCAATGGAAACGCGCTGCCGTTGGCCCCCCGATAGCTTCACTCCGCGCTCGCCAACGATGGTGTCGTACTGCTTTTCAAACCCTTCGGCGAACTCATCCACGCGCGCAATGCGGCACGCCTCCATCACCTCGGCCTCGGTAGCATTGGGCCGCGCAAACGCCACGTTCTCGCGAATCGTCCCATCGAACAGAAACGTTTCCTGCAATACCACGCCCAGTTGCGTGCGATAGGAATCCAGCCGTGCGGTGGAAAGATCCACGCCATCCACCAGCAGCTTCCCTTGCAGCGGGCTGTGGAACGCCGCGATCAATCCGATCATGGTCGATTTGCCGGATCCGGACGATCCCACCAGCGCCGTAACCGTGCCCGGATCAGCGCGGAAGCTCACCTCATGCAGAACCGGCTTCCCTGCCTCGTAAGCAAATGTGACATCGTCAAAAACCACTTCACCTCGAATCTCGCCCAGCGAAACCGTGCGGTTCGGGTCCTGATCTTCTTGCCGTTCGTGCAAAATTTCCCTTGTGCGCTCCAGCCCCGCAAGGGCTTCGGTGAGTTGCGTCCCGATCTGCACAATCTGGAAAACCGGTGCGACCAGAAACGCCAGGAACGCGGTGAACGTGACGAAGCCGCCCAGCGTCAAAGTGCCCGCCAGAATCTGCCGCGCTCCAATGTACATCACGATGGAGCCCACCACACCCATCAGCAGCGTAGCGGACAGGCTCATCAGAGACATGCTGGTCATCGACTTCAACACGTTATCCAGCAGCCGCTTCACACCCGCCGCAAACACCGCTTCTTCGCGCTCCTCGGCGTGGTAGCCCTTGATCACACGCACGCCGCCCAGCGATTCGGTAAGCCGCCCGGTCACCTCCGCATTGATCTTGCCGCGCTCTTTGAAGATGGGGCGAATCGCCGCGAACGCCTTCCGCAGAGTGAGCCCAAAGCCAATCACGAACGCCGCGGAAAGCCCGGTCATCAAGGGACTGATGCGCAGCAACACCACCAATGCAATCGCCGCCGTCAGCAACCCGCCCAGCAGTTCCACCAAGCCCGTGCCAATCAGGTTGCGCACACCCTCTACATCGCTCATGATGCGTGACACCAGCGCGCCCGTCTTGTTCGAATCGTAGTAGGACACGGGCAGCCGTCCGATGTGCCGCTGCACTTTCTGCCGCAATTCGGCGATCAGCCGCTGGCCCGCCTTCGATAGCAATTGCGTCAACGAAAACGACGTTGCGCCTTGAATGATCGTCGCCGACACCACGGCCAGGATCAACGGATTCAACATCTCGATATGCCGCTTGCCGATAATGTCGTCGATGAGAAATTTGGTGGACGCAGGCAGCACCAACCCGCTCACGCGATTGACGATCATCAGCACAAAGCCGATGGCCAGCAGCCCGCGCCGAGGCCGCACCAGTTCCATGATGTCTGGGAGCAGCTTCTTAAACCGCTCTGAACCTTGGGGCATAGCTTATATGATGTGCAGGTCCACGCGAAAGATGCTACTTAAGGCGTCAACAATATCCGTTCCGTCGCCGCCGCCTCTACCGCCTTCCGCGTGAACGGCATCGGGTGATACCGCCCGGCGGCCCAATCGTTCAACAGATCGCTATAGTGCGGACTTGCGGGGTCTCCGGACTCGCCGGGCACATTCGTCATCGTGGACCGGTCCCAATCCGCCAGATCAACCACCTGCCTGTAGGACGCGCCGCTGGGCTGCGCCCTTCCTCCCGCCGAGGCGTTGATCGTATTCGGATCGCCGGGACGCGCGATCGGGCCGAGGTCCCACTGCCGGTTGTTCAGCGGGTGCCGGAACTGTATCTGGCTCGCCCTAGCCCACTGCCATGCGTCCATATTCGGCCCCAGAAAG
>JANXXV010000879.1 GCA_025350445.1 Bryobacteraceae bacterium
GCCACCTCCACCAGAACCGCCAGTTCGCCGGCAGTCTTGGTCACCAATCGTGAAACGACGCCAGGAATCGAACTCTGCACTTTCGTAGAAGCCGTCAGCCCGTCTCCGCGCAAGGAGAGCTGAACAACGGTGCCCTTCTGCGCCCCATGTGGATGGATCTCACGAATGACCGGAGCGCCAAAAGCAATCGAGCAAAAGGCCAGAGAGCCAAAAGCCCTAAAGCAAGAAGCCCTAAAGCCAAAACCCCTAAAGCCAGAAGCCCTAAAGCAAGTCTCTGGCAGCAAAACCATTTGGGGCAGAGGGTGGGGCAGACGCCCGCGTCTGCGCGGGACGCCCTCGTCCCGCCAATTCGTCTCAACGAGCACCGGCCACCTCCCGCTTCTCAATCGGAACCGGCACAAACGACTTCGCCAGCTTCCCGTCCAAACCGTACATGCGCACCGTCCCATCAAAACCAGCAGTCACTAAACCCTTGTCGCCAGGCTGAAACACAATGGAATAGATGCCGCCGGAGTGCCCGCCGCACACGCCCATCCGTTCCCCCGTATCCAGGTTATAAACCCGCACATCGCCAGTCTCGCTCCCCACCGCGCCGTACTGTCCATCGGCGCTAATGGCCACCGCAAGAATCGGCCCGTCCTGCTTTTCAAACTTGCGGATCAGCGTGGAATCGTCGGCAATGCGCATCGCCCGGGGCCGGTCCATCCGGTACAAATAAGGCACCCGCTCCTGCCCGCCAATCAAGACCCAGTCTTTCTTCGGATGGCGCGCAATGGCTGTTAACGGCTCCTTCAGCAAGTTGACATTCTCAATAAACTGCCCGGTATTAGCATCGATCAGCTTAGCCGCCCGATCCCGTCCCACGGACACAATCCGCTTCCCATCCACGCCGAACACGGCGGCATAAACCCAGTCTTCGTGATGATCCATCTTGCGTGTCTCTTTGCCGGTGGCCACATCCAGCATGCGAATCGACTTATCCACGGCGCAAAACACAAGCTTCGTCCCATCGGGCGAAAACGCAGCACCGGACAAAGTATCGTTCGTAAGCATCACCGACTGCCGCTGCTTCCGCGAAGCCACATCCCAGATCTGCACCTCGCCAAACCGTCCCGGATCGCCGCCAACGCCCACCAGCGTCTTTCCATCCGGCGAAAACGCCAGCGTGTGGATGCGCTGCGAAAGCCCTTGCAGGCGCGCCTGCAACCCACCGGAAGCATCGTGCAAAAGAATCTCACGATACCCGGAAATCGCCAGAATCTTCCCGTCCGGCGAGTAGGCCAGTGCCGTGATCAAAGGAGGCGCATAGTAAACAGCGGGCTTCAGCCTGGTGAGTTGGAGGTCCTCGGCCGGCGAATCGTTCTTTGCACCCTCCAGAATCCAGCGCTTGAACAAATCAATCTGTTCCGCAGCCAGCGGCTTCCCGCCAAACGGCATCTGCGGCGGAGTCTTGCCGGTTAAATACGCGACAACCACGCTCTCATCAGGCTTGCCCGCGACGAAGGCGGCGCCCTTCCGCCCGCCCTTCAAAAAACCATCGTAGGTGGTGACCATCAATTCAGACTGCTTACTGGCAGGCTGATGACAAGCGGCACACTGCCGCGCCAGAATCGGCCGGATCTGTTTCTGAAAGCTAACCGCATCCTCGGCCATCAACGGCAACGCCAGCAAGACCAACCAAACTTTTGACATGAGATTCCTCAAACACTGAACAGTCGAAATTATATCGAATGTACAATAGCAACTACTATGTCCCGAAAGTCCAAGTCCCGCTTGGCCGCGGCGGCAATCGCATTGGCGATCCCGTGCCTGCTACCCGGCCTACCTCGAAGCCTTCACAATTTCCGGCCCTTCCGGCGCGCCCGCTCTACTTCCCGGCGACCGCAAAATCGTTAACAAAGCGGCGTACCACTTCAATCTTCCGTACACCAACATCCGCGTGACACCGACAGGCAAGCCCAACCGTGGCGATCTGGTCTCGTTTCGTGTACCCAACCGCGGAACCCTCGGGATCAAGCGCGTCGCAGCTCTTCCAGGAGAAACAATCGAACATCACGAGAACGCCGTCATGATCAATGGCGCCAAACTAACGCACAAGTCCAGACCCGCTGCCGATTTCCAGTGGGTTCCAGCGATCCATCGTCTCGGGACCGAAATAGCCATTGAAGAAGGCCTTGGTGCAAACCGCTATATGACCTACTCGCCAAATCATTCGCCGGTTCGCGATTTCCCGCCTACAAAGATCCCGCCCGGACACTACTTCCTGCTCGGCGATCATCGCGACAACAGCAACGGCTCGCGCCTGTTTGGGCCCGTATCGGAGGACGTGATACCCGGAAAAGTGATCCTAAACCTCAGACCAGGACGGAAGCCATAGCTACCCGGGACGACACACGGCGTTCCACGCTGCCACCTGCACCACCACCCAAACGGCCTGGTTCAGACATCTTTTCATCCCATCTATCCTAAATTGATCGTGGCCGTATGAAATATGCTCTGGTGCCCGCCGCCAAACCTAAACCTCAATCCAAAACCGAGGCCATAGCCATCCCGACAAACGCATTCCGCTCATCGCTGCCGCCCTCGCGCTGAATCATGAAAATGCCAATCATGTCCTTCTTCGGATCGATAAAACAGTAAGTCCCATACCGCCCGCCGTGCCCGTAAGTCCCCACCGACAAACCCGGCAGCGTCCCCGCCGCGTCCCGCACCACAGCCCAAGCAAGCCCATAGCCCATTCCAGGACCACCGGCGGCCAGATCGCCCGTATGCACCTGTGTCATCGTATCCACGGAAGCCGGCGACAAAATCCGCACGCCCTGATACTGCCCGTGATTCAGCATCATCTGATAGAACAGGAACAGGTCGTAAGCCGTAGAATAAATCCCGCCCTCCGGCAGTGGATACTTCGCCCCGATGCGATACTTCATGGCTCCCTCCCCCAAAGGATCGGCCGTATACTTCACCGTCTTCCCTTGCTGCAAAATGTAAGCCGTGGGAATCCGCGCGTACTTCTCCTTCGGCGGATAGATGTAGGTGTCCTTCATGCCCAATGGATCGAAAATCCGCACTTGCAAAAACTTCTCGAACGCCATCCCGGACACCACCTCTAGTATCCGCGCCAACGCCGCGATGCCGCCATTGCTATACAGCCACTTGCTGCCGGGCTCAAATTCTAGAGGCTGCTGCGAAATCACCAGCACCGCTTCAGCCAGCGTCTTATGCAGCGCGCCATGCAACTCGCCAATGCCGGGCGGCGGATTCGTGCTCATCCCCGACGTATGCGTCATCAGATCGCGTACCGTGATCGGCCGCAACGGCCGCCGCAGCACACGGGTCTTGTCGCCGTCATGCGATTCGATCACCCACATGCTGCGAAACTCCGGCAGATATTTCTCCACCGGATCGCCCAGCGCGAGCCGCCCGTCTTCCACCAGCGTCAT
The DNA here is from genome assembly GCA_025350445.1 of Bryobacteraceae bacterium. The sequence continues at coordinate 3,444 of JANXXV010000879.1, forward strand.
CGCCGCTACGGCCACCACAGGCTTAGTCATGGAGTGAATCTGAAAGATGGCGTCGGTCTTCATAGGCGTGTCCTTCTTGTCCAGATCGGTGAACCCCGCGGCATCCAACGCCGCCACCACGCCATGCCGCGCCACCAGCGTCACGCTGCCTGCGATCGTCCCCTGATCGGCGAAAACCTTCATCCGCGCCGGAATCCTCGCCAGCCGTTGCGGATCAAGCCCTGTTTTAGCAGGATCGGTAACAACAACCGGAGGCGGCGCCGCAACTAGTCCGGAAACGCAAAGCAGCGTCACGAGCAAAACAGAAATTCGCATGGGGCTATTCTACATTCATTCCAGCTTCCGGGTATGCGCGCGGCTACCAGTAGCTCTCGTCGAATCAGCCAGCGGCCGCAGTTCCGTTATCCGGGAAATTGAGTTCCTGGACGTCCAGGCAGGCCGCGCGGGCAGCGGCCTGCAGTTCAAGCCGGAACTGCGCGTGTCCCTCCCGCATCCTTAGTCGGCGCCGGGTTCCCGATGCCACTGGGACGCAGTATCCGTAACCAGTCCCGAACGGCGGCGGTGAGGGAGATCACCAAAACGCGCGCAGCGAATACGACGGTAACAGAGACGTTTGGAGCGTCCCGGCGGAGTGCTACCTGCAATCCCGCCTTCAGACTCAGAAAAGCGGCAATCGCGCCATCCAGGGTTGGCGCCCGTTTGCGGGTTTCGCGGGACGACCCCACTAAGAGAATCGGGAAAACCATCGACAGCTCCAGCACAAACCCGTCGGCGAACGCCACGAAAGGGAGTTTAGGTAACGAGTACATCTAAAAGAGGCCATCCACTTCGGCCATGATCACGGAACGGGGTGTCGCCGCATCGCCGCAGGAGAGAGAAAAGTTGCCCACAGCAAGGAAGCAAGGAAGCGCCGCGGCGAATACTTGCCATAGCCCTTTCTAGGCATCGCTCATCGCTTCGATTTCGAAACTGGGGTTTCGAAGCACTCTCCGTCTATAGCCGGCCGGATTTCAGTGCCCTTCGGCTTCCAGGAATTTCTCCGCTTCCATCGCGGCCATGCAACCGGCGCCTGACGCCGTAATCGCCTGGCGATACGTCCGGTCCTGCACATCGCCGGCATGGAACACGCCTGCGATGTTGGTGCGCGCCCCGCCGGCCGAAAGAATGTATCCGTCCGGATCGAGATGCAACTGGCCGATAAACGCCTTGGTGTTCGGAATATGTCCGATGGCGACGAAGAAGCCCTCCACGTCCTGATCCCAGATTGCGCCGGTCTTCAAATCGCGGAGACGAACGCCGCTCACCAGGTTCTTGCTCACGTCGTACACCTCTTCCACCACCGTGTTCGGCAACCACTTGATTTTCGGATTCGCCCTGGCACGGTCCAACATGATCTTTGAAGCGCGGAAGACTTCCGAGCGATGAATCAGCGTAACCTCAGATCCGAAACGGGTTAGGAAGTTCGCCTCCTCCATGGCGGAATCGCCGCCGCCAATGACAATGATTTTCTTATCACGGTAGAAAAAACCGTCGCAGGTGGCGCAGGAACTTACGCCGTGCCCAATCAACTTCTGTTCGGATGGCAGATTCAGCCAGCGCGCCGACGCGCCCGAGGCGACGATTAGTGTCCGCGTCTCCATCCAATCGCCTTCGATATTCAGCCGGAACGGCCGCTTCGAAAGATCGGCCTCGATCACCGAGCCGTGGACGTACTCGGCGCCAAAATGTTCGGCCTGCTTGCGCATGTTCTCCACCAGGTCCGGGCCGTTGATGCCTTCCGGGAAGCCTGGAAAATTCTCTACCATGGTGGTCATGGAGAGCTGTCCGCCCGGTTCGTGGCCACCGATAACCAAGGGCTTTAAGTTAGCCCTCGCCGTATAAATTGCCGCAGTGCTGCCAGCGCAGCCGGAGCCGATGATCAAGACATTTTGCATGATTGAAATGAACTTCCA
>JANXXV010000896.1 GCA_025350445.1 Bryobacteraceae bacterium
CGGCTCGCTTCCGGATCGCGGGTGGCTGTCATCCGCCTGCGTTCCCTTGGCGACTGCGTACTCACCACGCCGGCACTTGCGATCCTGAAACAGAGCAGGCCCGATCTGCAAGTGGCGGTAGTGGTAGAGGACCGTTTCGCCGCCGTATTCGAAGGGAATCCCGACGTACAATCGATTCTGCCGCCGGCCGTTAAGGCGGTAAGCCGATGGCGTCCGGACCTTTGCATCAATCTGCATGGTGGAACGCGAAGTATGCTGCTGACAGCGGGGTCGGCGGCAAGGATGCGCGCCGGCTTCGCGCACTTTCGCGGAGCGGGCATCTACAATCTGCGCATTCCCACGGCGCAGGAAATTCTAGGCGTTAACCGCAAAGTGCATACGGCTGAACATTTGGCGTCCGCCATGTTTTATCTTGGCGCCTCCGTTCAACCCATCCCGCAGGCGAAGCTGTTCACCACCAAACGCAAATCGCAATCACGCTACGCGGTGATCCATCCGGTTGCGTCCAGTCCTGAGAAGACCTGGGGTCCGGAGAAGTTTCTGCTGGTGGCGCGGCATCTTCGAAGCCATGGGCTGGAGCCTGTTTTCATTGGCGGCCCAGGCGAGGACCTTTCTGCGTTTAACGAATTCCAATGCATTCCAGGCGCTCCGCTGAGCGAGACAAAATCACTGCTCGCAACAGCGAGTCTTTTTGTCGGCAACGATAGCGGACCGGCCCACATGGCCGCGGCGTTCGGTGTTCCGGTTGCCGTGCTGTATGGCTCATCCGACCCAATTGTCTGGGCGCCCTGGCAGGTTGAATCCAGGGTCCTGACGGGGCGCGGTTCGATCGCGGGCATTGAGACCGCGCAGGTGATTGAGGCGATCGACGAATTGCGGGTGCGCCGATGAAGAAACTTGGGCGGCTTCTGCGATTCGTGCGCCCGTACTGGTCGCCGCTGGCGATGTCGGTCATCCTGATGGCCATCGCCGGCGCGGCTCACGCCATGATCGCGCTGCTGATTCGCCCGGTCTTTGACCGCGTGCTGAATCGAGACGCTCCCGATGCGCCGCTGGAACTGTTCAAAATCCCGTTTAGCGGTACACCGTTCTATCTGCAAAGCGTTGTGCCGGCGTCGATCCACAATGTCTGGACTATGGTGGCGCTGGCGATTCTGGCGGTCTTCCTGATCAAAGGACTGTCGGATTATTTCGGAAATTACATGGTCAGCTACGTGGGGGTTTCCGCCGTAACGGACATCCGTCAGACGGTCTTCGATAAAGTACTGCGCCAGGACGCCCAGTTTTTCGAAACGCAGTCCACCGGGCGGATCATGTCGTCGGTGATGAGCGACATTGAGAAAATTCAGGTGGCCACCTCCAGCATGTTGGCCGACTGGTTGCGGCAAACCTTCGTCGTCATCGGCCTGGTTTACGTGCTGGTGCAAAACGATTGGCGGCTGGCGCTGGTGAGTATCACGGTGCTGCCTATCGTGCTGTTGCCAACCGTGCGTCTGGGCCGGCGAATTCGCCGCACTACTCGAAAAGCGCAGGACAACGCGGCGGAATTGAACGAGATCCTGCAAGAGACCATCAGTGGCCAGCAGATCGTGAAGTCCTTCGGGACGGAAGCGCATGAGTCCGGCAGATTCCGCGATGCGGCGCACCGTTTGCGATCGGCAAATCTGCGGTATGTAGCGCAACAGGCCATCTCGTCGCCGTTGATCGAATTTTTCGGCGCGCTTACGATTGTCGGACTGCTGACCTACGCGCGGACGCAAATCGTCAACGGAGGTATGTCGGCGGGCGAATTTACCAGCTTCGTGATCGCCTTGCTGATGCTGTATGAGCCCGTGAAGCGGCTGACCGGCATTCACAATATCTTCCAACAGGCGATTGGCGCATCGCAGAAAGTCTTCGAATATCTGGACCGCGAGATTCAAATTACGGACAAGCCAAACGCGGTGAAACTGGAATCGTTCCGCACCGCCATCGAGTTCGACAACATCACTTTTCGCTATCCGAATTCACCGGCCGGTTTCTTGTTGAACGGAATTGAGCTGCGCGTGAATGCGGGGGAAGTGGTCGCCCTGGTTGGGCCAAGCGGCGGCGGCAAGACGACGCTAGCCAATCTGCTGCCGAGATTCTACGATGTTGCGTCCGGCGCCGTGAAGATCGATGGTCACGACATTCGCCATGTGCGACTGGCATCGCTGCGCGAGCAGATCGGCATGGTGGCGCAGGATACGTTCCTTTTCAACGACACCGTGGCGAATAACATCCGGTACGGAAAGCAGGACGCCACCATGGAAGAAGTAAACCAGGCCGCGCGGAACGCCCTGGCGGAAGAATTTATCGCGCGGCTGCCGCAGGGCTACGACACAATGATCGGCGAGCGGGGCGCCAAGCTCAGCGGCGGCCAGCGGCAGCGGATCGCCATCGCCCGGGCGCTGCTCAAGAACGCTCCGATTTTGATTCTGGACGAAGCCACTTCGCACCTCGATACGGAATCGGAGGTTCTGGTGCAACGGGCACTGGGGAATCTGATGTAACACCGGACGGTGATCGTGATTGCCCATCGTCTATCCACCATCCGGCGCGCTGATAAGATCGTGGTACTTGACCGGGGCCGCATCTCGGAAGTTGGAACACACGAAGACTTGATCAACCACGGCGGGATTTACCAGCGCCTGCACGAATTGCAATTCCTGGAAGCGGACCCGGTATCGAATCCATGAGCGAATCAACTATCCGCAGTATGACCGGGTTTGCCCGGGTGAAGAAGACCATTCAAGGCATTGATGCCGTGGTGAGCCTGAAGAGCGTGAATCATCGGGGGCTCGACCTGCACTTCCACATGAGTTCGGATCTGGACCCGTTTGAGGCGGCCATCCGCGCGGCCGTGAAGCGGCACATCGGGCGGGGCCACCTGGACATTCGAATGTCCCTGGCCAAGGCGGGCGGTCCGGTTGTGTTGGATGTAGACGGCGTGCGCCTGGAGAACTACCTGGCGGCGTTCCGGAGAGCGGCGGCGCAGCACCAATTACGAAACGAACCCGATTTGAATGCGGCGTTCCGCATTCCCGGGATGCTTCGAGAGACCGGCGAGTTGGACTTAACAGCCGATTTCGAAGCTCCGCTGGTGGCCGCGGTAGAAGAAGCCATGGCCGTTTTGAATCAGTTTCGCGCCAGGGAAGGCGCCGATCTGAGGGAGGTGATGCTGGAAAGGAACAGCGCGATTTTGGACGCCGCGCAACGTATGGAGCAGATTCGCAGCCGCGCTGTGGACGCCTTCCACGCGCGATTGAAAGACCGGCTGGCCGAGCTGCTGGGCGGCGCCGGCCTGGATCCGCAGCGCTTGGCGCAAGAAGCGGCGTTGCTGGCCGACCGCAGCGATATTGGCGAAGAGACTGCCCGGTTGAAAATTCACGCGGTGCAGTTGGCGGAAATTCTGAGCAAGGAAAGCGACGCGGGCAAGAAGATCGATTTCCTGCTGCAGGAAATGAACCG
>JANXXV010000918.1 GCA_025350445.1 Bryobacteraceae bacterium
CGACCAGTTGGCGAGACGGCTGTCGGTACCCCCTGAAACATAGGGTCCGACGGAGGCCGTCGAGCCGGCTGGAGGCAGATTGCCCGGAGAGGTGGAAGAGGATTTGTCGTAACTGAATTTAAAGAATACGCGATCGGCAGATCTCAGGCTGTGATCGAGCCGGACATCGAACTGGTCGGTCCGCTGTGGGGATGGCGGAGTATAGACATAATTGCGCGTGCTTGAAGAGTTATTGGGATCGGGGACGAGCGAGATTACTTTCGCCGCAGCCGGGTCGAGCCGGTTGGAGGGTATCTGGTTCCCTGGGAACGGCTGCCTAACCAGCGTGGCGCCGGGTCCGGGCAAGAGGGTGAACGGATCGTAGATTATCGCGCCAAAGCGGCTGAAATCGCCGGTTGTCACCATCGTTTTTTGGGCAGCGGTTGGAATGGTGGAAACGGTTTCAGCGGGTTGGCGGATTCGAATGCCCTGGTAGTCGGCGAAGAAGAACGTCCGGTCATGGCGGATCGGGCCGCCGATGGTGCCGCCGAACTCGTTGCGGCGGAATGGCTGCTTCGGTCTTCCAGCGCGGTTGTTGAAGAACGTGTTGGCGTCCAGCTTGTCATTCCTTAAGAACTCGTAAACGCCGCCGTGCAACGCGTTGCCGCCGGACTTGGTTTGCACGATGGTGACCGCGCCGGTGGCCGCGCCATACTCGGCCGAGTAGTTGCTGGTCATGACGCGCATCTCCTGGATCGAATCGATGGTGGGAACCATCACGATGCTGTTCACCCACAAACCCCGGTTGAAAAGGCCATCGATGAGGTAGCTGTTGTTGTTGGGATTCGATCCGTTGACGCTGACCTCAGGGTTGGCCCGCAACGCATAGGTGCCGCCTGCCGCCAGCCCGGGCTGTCCGGCGACGGCGCCGGGGGTGAGTTGCAGCAACTGCACGAACGATCGCCCGTTGAGCGGAGTCTGGAGAATGCGCTGGTTATCGATCAGGGAGGAGACAGCAGCTGTCTGCGACTGCAGCAGGGGTGTTTCGCCTTTCACCTCGACGGATTCGCTGACGTTGCCGACCGTGAGCTGCAAGTCAAGTGTTAGCGTGTCGGCGGCGGTCAACTCGACTCCCGAACGCACCAACTTCTGGAAGCCGGGATGCTCCACGGTCGCGGTGATCCGCCCGGTAGGGAACGAGTTGGCGGCATATCGGCCACTTTCGTTGGTGACGATCACGCGGGTCGCGTTCGTGCCCTCGTTCACCACGGTGACCTTCGCGGCGGGCACGACTGCACCCGCCTGATCGCTGACCACGCCAACGATGGTTCCGCTTTCAGCCTGGCCGAAAAGGCTGGATGCGGCAAATACGAATACCATGGCGCCGGACACGGCGTTGGTCCGGATGTAAGTCTTCATCGACATGCTCCCCGTTTGAACGTAACCAAGTATACACCAGGATGCTCGTTTTTTGGGTTCTCGACGGGGCGGCCCAGGAACTTCGCATAACAGGCTGGAGGAAGGGGCCAAGGGGCTGAATAGCAAGTGTTTGAGGCAATCGGAGAGGACAAAGTAGATTCGCAAGCCGGAATCATGGACTCTCAGGGGCGTCGGGGAGGCTTCGCGGAGCCGCCTGTCCGCGATTAGACGCACGGATGCGAAAGCCGCCTCGAGCCAAGGGCAGAGAATACAACCAAGGGTGGCGGATGGGCGGAGTTGATATCAGGCGGGACAGCGGATGGGCGGGCACGTGCGGAGCACAGAGCGGTAAAGTTGGCGCGCGACTGCGATCCGGCTCATCGGGCGCAGACGCATGATTTTTGAGTGTATTCAGGCGAAGGCCGACGACAGCACAAAGGCGATACAAAGAATGATTACGACCGCGGGCCAGACGGTGATTGGGTGTTAATTGGGCTGTGTCAAGCCTTTTGTGTAAACGGCATTTTGGCCAGTGCCATTTCTTTAGCGTTCAGTGATCGGGTCTGAGCGGAGAGTTAGCTCCGCTGGGACGCAACCTGAGCGTCGGCCCAAGTGCCTGAAATCCACGCGAGCGGGCGCAACTCACGCTGCGCGCCTCGTCGAAATTCTGACGCGAAAGCGATAAATCCCAGTGGGGGGGGAAGGCCCCTCATTTCAAGTATTTCCTTTTCCTCCCGTGTCAAGTCATTTAACCAGGTGACCGAAATGGGTCTCGGTTGGGTCATTTAAGTAGTGTCCGAAATGGCATCTTGTAAAGGGCCATTGCTACGGTTGAAGTGTCCCCCCGGGGTCGCGTCCGAGCGGATGTCCCAGGCCGATGCGACGGACTGGCTCCGGAAGCAGCCGGGACAAGCCCTCCTCTAACGACTCGAATACCATCGGGCTAACCGGGTCGGCGAGAGGGATCGCGACGCGCGGGAAAGACTGCAAGAAATCATTGAGGCGCCCGGGATCAAGCAAGGGAGAGCCGTGGCGGCGATCGGTACGGGCTATGGTTACATCACGGTGCGCTTCTCGCCGGGAGTAGGGGCTTCCGGCCATGTCTACGACGAAGAGATCGACAATGCTTTGGTGCGGAAGCTTAGCACGCGGGTTGAGGCCGAAAAACCGCAGAACAGCCAACCGGTCCTTGGGAAGCCGGATAATCCGGGCTTGCCTGGTTCCGTCTTAGACGCCGCGATATTGGCCGATGCCTGTCATTAGGCTGACCGCCTAAATCCGGCAGTTCAAATCCCGCGGATCGTGCGAAGCCTCTGAACTGGCTGAGGATTTCAACTGCTTCGCAGTTCACCAGTCGGTGGATAATAGATTCCTCTGCAATTACTTGCGGGCTAAACACCTATCTGGTTTTGGGTGGCTCCAACTGCCGGATTTAGGATCAAGGCTTCGCTCAAACCTGTCGGGCGCTTGATGATTATCGAGTGTCCTGGAAAGCTGGCGTTGCGTTCCGAATCGCGAAACCGGACGCGCAAGGCGCCCACCGTAGCACTGGAATTCTTTGGGCGGGATTTGAAGGAAACGGGATTCGATGTGGTACGGCGGCGAAACCTGCCGGGCCCTGGGTACGGAGGGCTTCCGGCCTACTGCATCCTTGCAGCGTGAAAGGAAAAGTTGAGCGAAGAGCTGGTTAGGGCACCTTCTTTGCGGGTAAGGCCCCAGAGGGGGTTAAATCCACGGCATTCGAAAGCGTATCGCGCCACGCTGTCCGGACTTGATCGGGGAATGTCGGGAGTATCGCTTCGATCCTTGCGCGTATATCGGCGACGACCTGTGGATTGTCGGCCGCCGTATCGTAGCTCTCGTCAGGGTCGTTCTCCAGATCGTACAACTCCGGTTTATACAGCGGGAGGTTAAGCCTCCCGCCGGGAGGGTCGGGCGTCCAGGCGATTCCGTTGTAGCGGGCGACATGTAACTTCCAGCGGCCCATTCTGGCGCACTGAATGTTCCAGTTGTCGAAGTAGAGCAACACTTCGCGGCTGAGGTCGTTACTCTCCCCCATCAGCAGCGGCCAGATATTGATGCCATCCAACGGTTGTTTCGGAAGCGAAGCGCCTGCGAGCCGGGCAATTGTTGGAAGGATATCCATGGTGCTGGCGATACCCGAGGACACAGTATCCACGGGGATGCGGCCGGGGAAACGGGCAATGAACGGTTCGCGGACTCCGCCTTCGTAGGTATCGCCCTTGCGTCCGCGCAGCCTGCCGGCGCTGCCCTGGAACCATGGCCCGTTGTCGCTGGAAAACATGACCAGCGTGTTGTTGTCGAGGTCGTTCGCTTTGAGCGCCTTCAGCACTTCGCCGACGCTCCAATCGATCTCCTCCACCGCGTCTCCGTATAGCCCAAGGCCAGACTTCCCTTTGAATCGCGGGGACGCGGCGAGCGGGATGTGGGGGTAGGTATGCGGCATGTACAGGAAGAACGGCGCATCTTTCGATCGCGCGATAAAGTCGACGGCCTGCTGGGTGTAGCGCGGGGTTAGCGTGCTAATGTCGGTGTCCGGCTCGACAACGGCCAGATTGCGGATGAGCGGCAGCGGCTGCATGTCGTTACTGTAAGGCACGCCGTAGAACTCATCGAAGCCGCGATTGGTGGGGAGGAATTCCGGCAACGATCCTAGATGCCATTTCCCGATGCACATCGTTTTGTATCCGGCACTCTTGAGCACTTGGGCCATTGTCGTTTCCGTGCTGGGAAGACCGTAGTTGTCATCCGAGAACATCACTCTGGGGATGCCGGTACGGGTTGGATAGCGCCCGGTCAGGAGTGCCGCGCGGGAAGGCGAGCAGACTGGACTGGCGGCGTAAAACTGACGGAAGCGCACTCCTTCTTTCGCCATTTGATCGATATTGGGCGTCTGGATTCCAGATCCGTAGATGCCGAGGTCTCCATATCCGAGATCATCGGCGAAGATGAAAATAATGTTCGGCTTTGGGGACTGGGCCGGCGCTAAGGCCGCGCCGGTGGCGCCTAGCGCCGATATGATGAATGCTCGCCTATCCATGCTCATAGAATTCTTTCCGGGTTTACGGGGTGTAGAGATCCCTCATGCGAAACGTTCTGTACTCCGGGGTCTGGGCCTGGAGGTTGTAGACAATTTTTCCGGAGGGGTCCACTTCGATCGACTGGCTACGATCCCCGAGTCCATCGCCGCGGATCCAGCCGAGATCAAAATGATAGTCGCCATTCGGCAGCCGTTGCGCCGAACCCAACGCGTAGGAATAAGCACCCAGATCGGCGTTCACGGCTAGACTAGCTTGCATGTTGATCTCGTCCACTTTTAGAACCTGTCCGCGGCTGTGGGCGGAAGCGTCGGAGAGTTGACGCGTGTTGCCATCGTCAAAGACGGAGAGCGTGGAATCGCTGTACAGGGATGGATCGTGCTGGTGAGAAAACCAGGGATTCGGATCGCTGGAATTCATCTGAAAATCGCCGTCCTTGCCAAGGCGCCAAATGATGCGGCCGGAACCGTTGCCATGGTCGTACTCGATTTTAATGAGCCAATCCTGACTACGGGAGGAGTAGAGAATGTTGCCATCCGGGGTATGTTGCAGCGAGTTGCCGTGAAGCCAATCATTGGCGTGATCCATTAAGTAAAACGGCGGGCATCCGCCGCCGGCCTGGGTACAGGTGTCGCCTAGGGTGGCAAAGCGGCGGAGACTCAAATTGTCGAATGAATCCCACAACCAGACGACTTGCATGTCGCGATCGAGCACAAGAATTATGTCGCCAAGCACGTCAACCACACCCGGACCTTGGACGTTAATCATCATTTGTTCGGACGATGCCAGCACCATGATCCGGCCGCCAGGCAACCTGCGCGCTTCGTGATGGAATGCGGTGATTTGCCTGCGTCCCATGGCCGCCAGTTGTTCGTTGATGCGGGCGGCATTCGTTTCCATGGTTGTGTTGCCGGCGAGATCGAATTCGCGAAGAATCTGGGCGGAAGTCTTGGCGCCCTGGTTTTCGGCGATGCCCAGAAAAAGGCCTCCGGCTTCGGGGCGGGTCAGCGATGTGATGTTGCCCGGGTAGTACCAAATGAGGTTGCCTAGCAGATCAGTGGCTACGGTCATCTGCTGCAACGTGCTCTGAAGCAGGACGCCATCGGGAAGCGATACTTGCGGGGGCTGCAAGACCGAGTAAGCGGCAAAGGACGGCGAGACGGCGGGGGTGGTCCAAGTAAGCGCGGGACCATCGGCGGTTGTGACGCCGTTGAGGACGATGTGATGAACAGCGTATTGGGTGGCTGAGCGCATCCCGCCCAGATAGAAATTCATACTCAATCCGGCTGTGCAGGCGCGGTAATCCGTATCCTGCGCAAGGCCATCGGGGGATTTGAATTCGACCCTCATCCGGCTACCGCCGGGGCAGGCGGGTGCGCTATAGAGAGCTACCAGTGGATTCGCGGTGCCGCTAATGATGGGTGTGTCCCCGTTTACCCGCGAGGTGAATTGATATGTTGCGGTGGCGCTGGCGGTTTGTCCGGAGTCGAGGTCCTTGGCGAAGACCTGGATTTCATAAGTGCCATCGTGACCGGTGGCGGACCAGGAAAAGCGGCTGGATGGGCTGAAGTCGCGAATAACGCGGAAGGCATCGCCGGTGGCGCGGACGCGGAAGCGGTATTCCATTTGGGTGGAGTCAGCGCCTGGGTTGGTGGCGTTCCAAGTAACAACCTCACCAACGGAGGAGGGTGACGGACTTTCTGGCTCCAGCGTTACGGTCATTGCACCTGCGATACCGGGAAGCGAGGCCACGAACACAGCGGTGGTAATCGCTTGGCTTGCAATTCTCATGAATGCACCTTTCCTTTGCAAACATGAGGCCGGACTTCTCGAGGTCGAAATGGAAATTACCCGGCCTCTTTGGGATGAAACACGGCGCGGTGGAATTAGTCGCGGAAGTGTAATTGCTGGGGAATCGGGGAGTTGCAGGACGAGCAATTAGTGGTTTGGATAAGTTGGATGGTCCCCTGCACGGGCTATCAAGACGGGGAAACCCACAATCCGAACCAATCTCAGCCCAAATGAGGCTTACAACATGGTTCCTGGCCGCAACCCCCAAAACGGTTAAGCACCCCTCCGATCTTTGGCGATCACAGCGGCGAAATGTGAGGAGCGAAGCAGCGCTCTACGGGAAAACGCGACCGTTTGGCGGAGGCAATAACATTTACGAATACGGCGGCTCCGGGGTCGATGTTTTGCTTGACCACGTGACAGGGCGCCGCTCATAGTTGCCCCAGCCGATCTCTCAACATGCCTTTCAGGTCTTGCTTAGCATGCAGAATGGCAACGACTTGCAATAGTTCGGTTTCCGGGCGGTAAACTATAACGCAATTCGGTTACTTTGGCATAGTCCAGAAGCGCACTGACAGAGGCGTGATATCCCGCCGGTAATGCCCGATAAGCGGATATCCGGCGAGTCCGCGGCATGTGGCGATGATCTCTATTTCCACTCTGGCAGCGGCTTCCCTGCTGCCTTCCGCGATAAACCACCAGATATCGTCCAGGTCTTCGATTGCCTGCGTGGTGAGCTGGGACTCGCCATTCATCCGTCCGTCTTCAATCGTTGCGCGCGGCGTTGACGCAGCATCTCGATCGCCGCCTCACCGTCCGTAAGTTCGCAGCGCTCCGCCTGGGCAAAGCCGATTGCAATTTTAGCAGCCACGGCATCGCGCTGCCCCATCCGCCAGTCTTCGCGATGAAGCTGTTCGCGGATGATTTCAAACGCCTGATCCAGCACGTCGGCGGGATCGTGATACGCGCCCGACCGAATCGCCATGTCAATAGTTTGCAACTGCTCCGGCTTGAGTTCGATTGTCATACTTCATTATCCTGCTTCCAAATTGTTTATTTCCACCTTATCCCTACGCCGGGTTGATGCGAGCGGGCCTATTGCTGTTGCTGTTGCTGTTGCTGTTGCTGTTGGAGATCTTCCACTGGCGGTAGATAGGTGGACCAGTCTTCGGTAACATTCATTTCCTCTTCCAGCGGCGGAAGGTAGTCCGACTGAACCACCCGAACACCTACACTCAGGTGACTGTCCGCGGTGCCCTTAAAGACGCCGCGCGTTGGCGGAACGTCGGCGTAGTCTCGGCCGATTGCAGTGCGGATGTGGCGGTCGCCTACCAGCAAATTGTTGGTGGGATCGAAGCCGACCCAGCCCAGGCCGGGCAGCAGCGCTTCAATCCAGGCGTGGGTTGCGCCTTGGCTGGAGCGGTCTTGGTCCTGAGTCCGGTGATAGAGATAGCCGCTGACGTAGCGCGACGGGATTCCCATCCCTCGCGTGAGCGCCAGCATGACGTGGGCGAAATCCTGACAGACGCCTTTGTGCGATTCAATTGCCTCGTCGATAAGCGAATCTACATTGGTGCTCTTCGGCACGTAGTCGAACCAGTGGTACAGGCTGGTGTTGAGTTCGCACAACACTCGCAACGGATCGTCGCGGCGCATTACGCCGAGTTTCCTGCCGAGGTCCAACAAGGCCGGAGTGGGCTGGGACAACGCCGTGGGCATCAACATTTCCCAGTAATCGCCGGCAGCTACCAGATCGTCGAGCTCGGCCCATGCGTCGTTGGGAAGCGAATAGGGCAATTGCGGCGGCGCCTGCACGTCCACAAGCGCTTCGGCAACAATGATGAGCTGCGAATGCATTCCCGGCACGTCAAAGTGATAGATGGTGTTGCCGAGGTAGTCGCGGTAGGAGGTAACGGTGGTGCGCGGACTGACGAATAGCAGAAACGTCAGGCAACGCTGGTTCATCTCGCTGCGGGGATGCATCCGGACTTCCATCAGACTTTCGCTCACTGGGCCGGTGTACTGAAATTTGGTGACGTGACGGATGGAATAGAACATTTAGGCCTCTAGTGCCGACTGAATAGGATAGTTGATATAGATCTGATGGATGGCGGTGTGAATTTGCACGCACTGGCGCTGAATTCCTTCCAGATATCCGTGCAGACCGCCGACGAGGATTTCATCGATCTGGCCAAAGCTAAGGGACGCGCGCATGCGGCCGGTAAGGTTCTGGGCGCGATCGGCCTTTCTGGCGGGCGATGCGGTTCCGATGGCGCTAAGCGCGGAATGCACCATGTCGATAGCGAAACGCAGCGAATGCGGGAACTCGGCGTTCAGCAGCAGAAATTCGGCTACGCGAGTTGGGCTTACCTCGGCGGTGTACACCTTGCAATAGGCTTCAAACGCGGTGCAGCTTTTTAGCAGGCCAATCCATTCCAGATGCTCGTCCAGATCTGGATCTTCGTCAGAAATTTGCGGCATGGCTGAGAAGTGGATGTCTAGTAGTGTGGCGGTGGAGGAAGCGCGTTCGATAAAGCGGCCCAGTTGGATAAATTGCCATCCTTCGCCGTGGCTCATGGTGGAATCTGTCACGCCCTGGAACAGGTGCGCTTTTTCACGGACCGAGTGCAGGAATTCGACGGGCTTGGAATCCCAGAACGGCTCCACTTCCG
>JANXXV010000963.1 GCA_025350445.1 Bryobacteraceae bacterium
GTGAAAACTCCCACTTCCAGCGTCTTCCGCGCTCCCAGAATCTGCACCAGCAACTGCATGAACTGCCCTTGTTCCGGTGTGATTTGCATTCGCGCTTCGGGCTCGGATGCGGTCCGCTCGCGCAGCCGGCGCATTACATCCGGCTCGCGCAAAGATACCCGCCGCAGGTAAGCGGCCAATTCGTCGCTAAGGTTCGTGTGTGTATGGGACATAGTTATTCCATATTAGAGTCGTAATTCTCCGGCCGCCCGGCTTTCCAGATGCGTCCCCGAGCCGCAGCCGCCAGATTCTCAATCTCCCGCAGAATCTCCGGATCGGCCGTGCCTTCCATCGCTTTCAAATTCTGCCGCACTTCGGCGGTAGTGGACATTCCGGCAAATGTCGTCGCCAGCAAGGGGTTGCCCAGCGCGAACTGCAGCGCCGTATCCGTCACGGAAACGCCGCGGCTCTGGCAGAACTCCACAATCCGCCTCGCTGTTTCACGCACAACCGGCATCGCCGGATGCCACGGCGGAGGTCCGGCCGGCGTCAGCAATCCCATGTGCAACGGAGATGCGTTGATCAGTCCCTCGGGATTCATAGCCGCCGCATCCGTGTTCAATAGGTTGTACCGGCAGTAACTCAGCATGCAATCCACCGGCGCCTCGGCCGCCACTTCGCGCAGCATCCGCAGCGAAAGCCCCGTAATTCCGATGAACCGCGCCTTGCCTGCCGCCTGCGCCCGCCGCAGAGCCGGAATCGTCTCATCGACAATTTGCCGTTTGTCTCCAAACTCCACATCGTGGACGTGCATGATGTCCACGAAATCCGTCCGCAGCCGCAGCAAAGATTCGTCTACGCTCCGCGTGACACGCTCCGCCGAAAAATCGAATCCCGCCAAATCATAACGCGCGCACTTGGTGGCCAGAACCACCTCATGCCGCCGGCCCTTCAGCATCTCCCCCAGCCGCGTTTCGGCCAGCGTCCTGCCGTAGTAGGGAGCAACGTCGAAAAAATTGATCCCGCTGTCAATCGCCAGGTCGATGGCCCGCTTCGCCTCGGCGCTTTCCATCCCGCCATATTCATTGCCTAACGGAGCGGCTCCAAATCCAAGCCGCGATACCTGCAGCCCGGTTTTTCCAAGTGTGCGCATTTCCATGTCCCTTCGATGTTACCCGAAGCCGTCCCGCCAATTGAAGGTACACTGCTCACAGGACGGCGGACGCCCACGTCCGCGCGCGCCCCAGTTCGCGCTACTCGATAATATGAAAACAGCTCTCTTTCTGGCAGCAAGCATCCTAAACGCGGCATCGGTCCACACAGACTTCGAAGCCGGCTCACCAGGTCAAATCGAAAAAATCACCGAAACCAACTTCCGCCTGCACGCCGCCGGTCAGGCCGATCAAGACCACCGCAACCGCCAAGCCAGTTGGTATTACTTCCGCATAGACGATGCCGGAACCCGGGAACTAATCCTCGACATAGTAGATCTTCCTGGCGAATACAATTTCAAACCGAACAAAGGGGCGATCACCGGCGACACTCCACCCGTAATCAGCTACGACAGCGGCCGCACCTGGGCCCACGTGACATCCTTCGAATACGATGCCGCCGAACCACGCCTGCGCCTGCGCATCAAACCACAAGCGCGACGCTTCTGGATCGCCCACACGCCACCGTACACCAACGAAAACCTGACGCGTCTGCGTAACGAAATCGCAAACAACCCCAATTTTCACGAACAGATAATCGGCAAATCGCTAGGAGGCCGCGACCTGCTGCTCTGGACCATCTCCACCGGCGCGCCCCGCAAAACCGTCTGGCTTATGTTCCGCCAGCATAGCTGGGAGAGCGGCAGTTCCTGGGTAGGCGAAGGAGCCATCCGCGCTCTACTCAGCCCCGCCGGCCGCAACCTCCGCGAGTCCATCACCTGGAAGATTCTCCCGCTGGCCGATCCCGATGGAGTAGCCTCCGGCGGCGTCCGCTTCAATCGCAAAGGCTACGATCTCAACCGCAACTGGGACACCGTGGCGGAAGCCGACATGCCGGAAATCACCGCCCAAAGGCAAGCCATAGCGAAGTGGATCAACAGCGGCCACACCGTAGATCTTTTCTTCTCGCTGCACAATACCGAAACCAGCGAATACCTGGAAGGTATCGCGAGATTCCAACCCTTAGGCGAAAAATTCTCCACGGCGCTAAAACAACTAACCACCTTCGCACCCACCAGGCCGCTGTTTGCCACCGAGGCCACCATTACCCCGGGATTGCAAGGCCGCATGACCGTAATCCAGGGCCTCTACAAAGACTTCCAAATCCCCGGTTTCTTAATGGAGCAGCGCATAGCATTCAACGATCGCCTGGGCCGTCCGCCAACCATACAAGATCGCCTGACCTTCGGCAGCCAACTAATAAGAGCAATCAGCCAAACACTCCTGTAAGGACGGCGGAACCCCAGTTCGGCAACCGGTCCCCGGCCGGTGCTCGGAATCCACGCGACACCACTTATAAAATGTGTCACTGTGAGGATGGAAGAAGTAACACATGCAACATTCAGCAAAACCTGACTCGCTAGCCCGAAGAACCTTCCTCCAAGCCGGCTCAGCCGCCCTCGGCACTTCAGCCCTATCCTACTGCCGAATCGTCGGCGCAAACGACCGCATCTCGCTAGGCCACATCGGCGTCGGCAATCGCGGCCGCGAACTGGCATCCATTGCGGCCGACCTGAAAGGCAGCCACAAAGTCGAACTAACCGCGGTCTGCGACTTATGGAAAGTTAATCTCGCCCGCGCGGTAGAGAAAACCGAACAGATGTTCGCTCGAACGCCCCGCCCATTCCAATATTGCGAAGATCTTCTCAACCTCAAAGACGTTGACGCCGTAATCATCTCCACTGCCGATTTCCAACACGCTCCCATCCTGAAACTAGCCGCCGAAGCAGGCAAAGACGCCTACTGTGAAAAGCCAATGGCAAACGTTCTGGAGGAAGCAAGAGCCGCCCGCGACGCCGTCAAATCCCGCAACCTCATCGTCCAAATCGGCACCCAACACCGCAGCGAACCCTACCAGATAGCCGCCGGAGACTGGATAGCAGCCGGCGCGGTAGGCCCCATAGGAAAAGTGGAGATCGTCTGGAACTTCCACGGCCCACGCTGGCACGGCCGCCCCGAAGTAAAACAGATCCGCGAAGAAGAAACCGACTGGCGAAAGTGGCTCCTAAACAAACCTTATCGCCCATTCGACCCGCGAGCCTATTTCGAGTTCCGCCTCTACCACGAATTCTCCAGCGGCATCGCCGGCCAATGGATGAGCCATGGAATCGACATGGTGCATCACCTCCTGGACGATCACTTCCCCAAATCCGCGGTGGCTCACGGCGGCGTCTACTCCTGGCCCGACGGACGCGAAACACCCGACACCTTCCAGGCGCTGCTGGAATATCCCAAAGGATTTCTGGTAAGTTACTCCACCAGCTTCGGCAACGATTCCGACAGTTCGACGCGCATCATGGGAAAGAAGGCGACACTCATCAACGTTGGCGGCGAGGGCAGCCGGCGCTGGAAGCTCGTCGAGGAGCGGGGAACGCACGAAAGCAATCCGTTCCTCCGCCGCCCTGAAAAACTAATGAAGCTGGACGACGACAAGCTCCGCACCATGCGCCTTCCGGAACGCCTCATGACCGGCGCCATCGAAAAAACTCTCGGCCCCCTCCCCTTCACCTCCGACAGGAATCCAACCCATATGAAAAACTGGTTCGATTGCCTCCGTACCCGCAATCAACCGAACGCCACCGTCGATCATGGCTTCGCCCACTCCGTAGCGGTAATCATGGCCGCCCGCGCGCAACGCGAAGGCAAGAAACTCTACTGGGACCCGAGCACCGAGCAGATCGTCGAAAATCCTCCGAAAGTGTGAGTACCGGCCCCCGAATTCCCCGTGTCGACAGGCCTGCTTTCCGTCGCCCGCCCTAGCCTGCATTTCCCGTCCCGGACTCTGCTTCCTGCAATCGAAAAGAAATCAGAGACTTGTGCGGCACTCAGGAAATTGTCCAAATCGGCCGTCCTGAACGGTGTGAGCAACGTTCCGCCGTTCCCGCCCACAGCGGCGCGGCTCCTGGTTCTGCCGGCCAATGAATCCGAGGACCTCGGTGAGGTCGCGGACCTTGCCGGCAGCGCCCCGACGTTTAGCGCGCGAGTGCCGCAGTGGGTCAACTCCATCGAGTTCGGGCTGGCGCATCGGGTCGGAGATGTACGGAGCGCCCTCAATTTTCCGGGACTCGATCACACGCGCCAGGCTACCGTGACGCTGGCGACCCGCGCCTATTCGAAGGGGGCTCTCGGGACCGGCGATATGCGCCGCTGTTGGGAGCACACCATTGCGACAGCAATTCTTGCCGACGAGCTCGCGCGAGCATGCGGAGCATTCACCGACGTTGTCTACACCGCCGGCATCATCCACCTTATTGGGGGCGGCTTAGACTTCCAGTTGGACTTCCAGCGCCAGCGCGGCTCCCGTGAAAAGGAGCGGGTGGCCGTTCCAGTCCCAGCGGTGCGTTTTCCGGTTCCCTGTTGGATTTCGCGCCACGGAGCGCTCGAAGAACCAGATCCATCCTTGTGTACCGGTGGCCGGCCAGTTTCGTAGTGCGAGATCCGGCACGACCCGCCGAAAACGGTGAAGGGAGCCGCGATCAAGCGATCAGATCTCCGAAGGGCCTCATGCCCTTTTCCGGT
The DNA here is from genome assembly GCA_025350445.1 of Bryobacteraceae bacterium. The sequence continues at coordinate 4,710 of JANXXV010000963.1, forward strand.
AACGTCTTCGGGAAGTTGCCGTAGCCGCACACGATGAATGAGCCAAAGTCTTTGTACCAGTCGCCGTCCGGGGCGGCCGGACCCGTGCGCGCCCACGTCTGAAGTGCGTGGAGTTCGCCGCGCGGGATGCGCCGTTCGTCTACTCTTTGGAGCAGGTGATGCCAGAAGCCACGCGGAAGATCAGAGAATTGAATCTCCGGCAATCGAGGGCGGTTCGGAGACCGCACCACCGTGGTGAACGGATCGATCGCTCCCAGATCAATCCACTCCCGCGCGGATAGCCCTGCTTCGTCGCGTAACCCTCGTTGGGCGGCCTGAAACGGGATTTCGCCGTCCTCAATTGCGCCGCTGACCACTTCGGTGGAAGAGCGCTGGACGCCGCACTTATACTCCTGGACCGGAGACACTTCGCGCAGGTCATTTACGGCGGGAACCAACAATCCGGCCCTTATTTTAATGACGCCGAAGGTAGCCGCACCGCCGTCCGGGAGAATCACCTGATCTTCGCGCGGATAGAGCCGGCGGCCGCGAAAAACACCCCGGCGCGATTGCAGGTGGTACGAATCTTCCATCATCGGATTATAGTAGGAGAGAATTCCATGACCCGCCGAAACTTTTTCCCTTCCACGCTTACGGGCGCCGCCGCTGCTCTGGCTGCCGCATCCCAATTGAACGCCTCCGCCCGTCTGCCAATCAAGAAGGCTGTCCTTCTGAGTATGCTGCCCAAGACGATGAGCTATGCGGACCGCTTCCAAATGGCCCATGACGCCGGCTTCGAAGAGGCTGAGTGCGGCACCGAGCCTGACGACAAGGTTGCCGAAGAGATCCGCAAGGCGGCCGAAGGCGCGAAGATCCGGATTCATTCCGTGATGAACAGCGACCACTGGAAGTATCCGCTCTCGTCTTCCGATCCCGCCGTGGTTGCCAAGTGCGTCGCGGGCATGGAGACGAGCCTGCGCAATGCTCATCTCTGGGGTGCGGATACGGTGCTTCTGGTTCCGGCGGTGGTCAACCCGGAGACCAGCTACGCCGACGCCTACAAGCGGTCGCAGGTTCAAATTCGGAAGATGCTGCCGATGGCGGAGAAGCTGAAAGTGGTCATCGCGGTGGAAGAGGTGTGGAACAAATTTCTGCTGAGTCCGGTGGAATTCGCGCGCTATGTGGATGACTTCCAGAGCCCCTATTTGAAGGCTTATTTCGATGTGGGGAACGTGGTCCTTTACGGGTATCCGCAGGATTGGATCCGCACTTTGGGGAAGCGCATTGTGAAGCTGCACCTGAAAGATTTTCAGTTCAAGCAGGGACAAACGCAGTGGACCGCGCTGCGCGAGGGCGACATCAACTGGAAGGAAATCTACAACGCTTTGAGTGAAGTTGGTTACCGCGGCAGCGCCACGGTGGA
>JANXXV010001001.1 GCA_025350445.1 Bryobacteraceae bacterium
CCGCCGCCGGGTGCTGCTCAGCGACACAGTGGGATTTATCCGCCATCTGCCCACTACCTTGGTGAAGGCATTCCGCGCAACGCTCGAAGAGGTTACTGAAGCTTCCCTGCTGCTGCACGTAGTGGATGTTTCCTCGCCCCACGCGGCCAATCATACCGAACATGTGTTGAAGGTGCTGGCGGAAATCGGCGCCGAGGCGACACCGCAGTTATTGGTGTTTAACAAACTCGATTTGCTGCCGGATGGCGATGCCGATCCCGACACAGTTTGCCGCAGAGTGTTGGGAAATACGGTGGTTTCCGGTGCGCCGCCGCAGGCTGTGGCGGTTTCGGCGATATCCGGCGAAGGCTTCGACAAGCTTCTGTCGCGAATCGACCAGATGCTGCCGCTCGATCCGCTCTCCACGGTGAAGTTCCGCTTTCCGCATTCCGATGGCGCCCCGCTGCACTTTTTATATGAATATGCGCGAGTGATCGAGAAGCGAGTAGGCGAAGAATACGCTGAAGTGGTAGCCGAAACTCCGGAATCGATTAAGAAGCGGCTGGCTGCTTACCTGGTTGACTAGCGTGCGGATAAACTTACCGAGCGGCATTCGGAGATTGCGAGACGGGCATCTCGCGCGAACCTGAGTATCCGCTCCACCCATATCGCCGATGAATCTGCCTAACGCACTCACGCTCCTTCGAATCTTCTTCGTGCCACTTCTGGTAGCGGTGTTGGTGCAGGAAAATCTGCGGCTTGAGGCTGCCGGGTTGATATTCACCAACGAATGGATGGCGCTGTTGATATTTTGGGCGGCCGCGCTGACAGATTTGTTAGACGGATATCTGGCCCGGCGCTGGCATCAGATCACCACCGTTGGCACTTTGCTTGATCCCATCGCGGACAAATTGCTGGTTTCAGCGGCGCTGATCTCCTTGGTGCAGGTTCACGTAGTCCCTGCCTGGATGGTGGTGATCGTCATCGGCCGGGAGTTCGCCATCTCGGGATTGCGTAGCATTGCGGCGGCGGAAGGCTACATCATCAAAGCCAGCGATCTGGGCAAGACGAAACTGGTGACACAGGTGGTGGCAATCAGCCTGCTGGTGCTCAGCATTCACTGGAGCTGGCTGAAGGATGCCGCCTTGCTGGCAATGTGGGGTGTCGTCTTTTTCGCCACCCTATCGGCAGTGCTCTATTTCCGTAAGTTCTGGAAGGAAGTGGACGGCAAGATCAAGCTCCGGAGGCGCCAGGAGTTGCTGCTCCTTCAACGCCTGCAGCGGAGGCGAGAGCGGGCGGCGTCCCGGCCGGCGGCGGCACGGGACTAATAATCTTGTACAGTTCGGCAGCATCGATGGGCTTTGCCAGGTAGTCGTCCAGTCCAGCCGCCAGACACCGCTCGCGGTCGCCGGACATGGCGCTGGCGGTAACGGCAACGATGCGCAACCGGCGTCCGGTTCCTTTTTCGCGTTCGCGAATCATCGCCGTGGCCTCGAAACCATCCATCTCCGGCATCTGCATGTCCATCAGCACCAGATCGAATTGCAGTTTCGCTGAAATGTTGACCGCTTCCCGGCCGCTTGATACCAAGCTGACAAGATGACCCTTCTTCTGAAGAATCGCCGACATCAATCTCTGGTTCACCGGGTTATCCTCGGCCACCAGAATTCGTAGCGGCCGCGAGACGGGCGAGACCACGTCGCCGCCGGAAACCCTGGCGGAAACGGTTCTCTTTGCCGGAGTGCGATTGAACCTTGCGGTGAAGTGAAACGTGCTGCCCTTTCCTACCTCGCTTTCCAGCCACATTCTTCCGTTCATCAGATCCACTAACTGCGTACAGATGGCCAGCCCCAGTCCGGTTCCCCCATACTTACGCGTCACGGATTCGTCGGCCTGCCGGAATGGCTCAAGAATGATTGTCTGTTGCTCCTTCGGAATGCCGATGCCTTGGTCGGTCACACTGAAATGCAGCAGGACGGTATCGCCGGATGGCGCCTCGGCGGCGAACTTCGGCTCACTCACGTGCAGCAGTACCTCACCGGCCTCGGTAAACTTGATGGCGTTCCCCACCAGATTTACCAGGATCTGCCGCAGGCGGCCGGGATCGCCGGCAATGGCGTTGGGAACGTCGCCGTCGACCTTGCAATGGAGCAGCAGATTTTTTTCCCGGGAACGGTACGATAGCATCGCAAGAACGTTGTGTAAGTGTTCCCGGAGATCGAAATCGATGGTCTCCAGATCGAGCTTTCCCGCTTCCACTTTGGAGAAGTCGAGAATGTCGTTGATGACAGACAACAGCGACTTCGCCGACGATCGAACCAGCTGCAGATTATTTCTCTGTTCCGGATCGAGTGGAGAATCCAGCGTCAGGTCGGTCATCCCGATGATGCCGTTCATCGGTGTCCGGATTTCGTGGCTCATGTTAGCCAGAAATTGACTCTTGAACTGCATGGCGCGCCGCGATTCGTGAAGCAACCGTTCAATCTCCACCTTCTGTTCTTCCACGTTCTTTTTCTCTTCCAGCACCTTCGCCTGCTCGCGCACCAATTCCGCCGTACGCTGCTCAACCGCAACTTCCAATACGCGCTGAGTCTCGATAATCCGGCGGAAGCGCCACATCCACAAAATAGATGCCGCGCTCAACAGTGCAATGAGGCAAGCGAGCCTAAAAGCCCACGTCTCCCACCACGCCGGAAGAATGACAAAGGAAACGCGGGCGGGCGTGGTGCTCCAGCTCCCGGCGGAATTCCGCGCCATGACCTCAAAGGTGTAATCTCCCGCCGGAAGGTTGGGGTAGCGGACCTCGCGTACGCGCGCCTCGGTCCAATTCTCTTCCAACCCTTTCAGCCGGTATCGAAACCGGACTGCGGATTCGTTTACGAAAGTAAGCGCCGTGAAATTGGCGGTAAACGTGCGGTCGGAATAGGGCGCCGAGGGTGTGTCCTGCAATCTCTGGGGATTCCCGCCCAGCGAGTAGGATGTGACGATCGCCGGCGAAAACTGTGCCAGTTCCACTTTGGGAAGCCGGAAATGCGAGATGCCCTGACTGGTGCCGATCCAAACCGTGCCATCCACATCGCCGAAGAACGCATTTCCGTTACAGTCATCCCAAACCAGGCCGTCCGCGCTGCCGTAGTGACGCCATCTGGTTCCATCCAGAAAATCGACACCGTCGTCGGTGGTGTGCCAAAGCCGCCCGTAGATATCTGTATCCAGCGCGATTGCCAGAGTGGGTACGGCGCCGGGGCGCGGTAGTACGGTCTGAATCAGCAACCGATTTCCGCTGAAGGTAATCTTCGCTATACCGGAGCCGCCGCGGAACCCAACCCACAGGCCGCCATCGGAGGTTTGCGCCAGCCGCTCAAAGCGGTAATTCGGCAGGCCATCTTTGATGCTGAATTTTTCCCACTTGTTTCCAGTTAAGCGGAGAAGACTGCCGCGGCCGCCTATCCAGAGCCGATTCTCGTGGTCCAGCAGGAGGCGATCGAAGGCCGCCGCCCGTTCATAACCCGGAGGTTCTGTGTATTCAAAGTAAGGACGGCCATTCCTTCCCGTCCCCCGATATAATCCGCCGCTCGTCGCCAGCCAAAGGCGGCCCTCTCCATCGAAAGACATATGGAAAATGTGATTGCTTGTAAGTCCGGATTCTTCCCCATAAATTTGGGCCGATCTGGCGCCGGGATCAATTCGCGCCAGTAATCCGGAAGAACTCCCAATCCAAAGTGTTCCATCGGCTGCGGGAAGTATATGATCGATCGTCATGGCCTTCCGGCCCAAGTCCCAACTTTGCCATCTGGGCGAGCTCCCCGGCTTCCCGGCTTTCAGGTAGTAAAGCCCCATATCATTTCCGGCCCAAAGCGTTCCGTTGGCATCGCGTACAATGGCCCACACGTTGGCGTTGCCCAAGCCTTCCGCTTCGGTATAGGATTCCCACTGGCGGTACCCCTTCCAGCGGGCAAGTCCGGAGCCGGCAACTCCCACCCACAATGAGCCTTCGCGATCCTGAAATACAGCAGTGATGGAGTCGGCCGCCAGTCCACGGTCTTTGCCCACCAGTTCCCATGCTCCGTCCACGCGGCGCGCCAAACCCAGGTCCGTAGGAACCAGCAGAATTCCATCCCGGTCGACGTAGAGAGACGTGAAAGCGTTGGAATTCGGCAAATCTCCCGTACGGTTTTGGAAGGCCGCCGTCCCTTTCAGCAGAACAAAAAGGGAATCCGAGTTGCGTGCCCACAAATTTCCGTCCAGGTCGGTGATCAGCGATGCCGCCCGGTTCGGCGCTACCTTCAGGTCACTACTGTAAGTAACGATCGCACCCGCCTGAAACTGGCAGATTTGACTGGCGCACCAGAGCCAAACTTTATCGGAAGGGTCGACGTGAATGCCCGTGACCGCCGGCATCTCAACCGGGGGAATATACTGCTGGAACCGGTAGCCCGTTTTTTCGCGAACGCCTACGAACAGCCCCTTTCCCGTGCCGACGAACAACCGTTCCTTCGAATCCGACGTGATCGCATTCTGGCGAACCCCTTCCACGCCGGAATCCTTCATCACCACACGTTCGAACTTGCTTTGTCCGTAGCCGGTGTCAATCCGTTTGGCGAGACCTACGGTGGTTCCAACCCAGAGGGTGCCGTCCCGCGTCTCATGCATGGATTCCACGCCAGCGCCCGGAAGCCCGTCTTCTACTCCGAATCGAATGAATTGAGAGCCATCGTATCGGAAGAGCCCGTTCTGCGTACCCACCCAAAGGAATCCCGTGCGGTCTTGCAGAATGCATTGCGGAGTAAGGTTGGTTAAGCCCTGTTGCTGGCCGTAGTACTGGAATGTGAAGCGTTGCCCGTAGACGGATGGCGCGAACGCAACCAGCCAGATCGAGAGCAGACTCTTAAGCATCAACTTCGAAGCATCGCAGTGTGATCTACGTTTGTGCAAAAGGCTTTGCCTCACCGCTGGAGCCCTAAGAACGCCTACATCTTTCTCGGGGAAATTATCTGGAAATTCTCAGGCGTGAAAAGCACCATCTTCACTTGACCGCGCGTTCCCAGGGGCCCGATTGATTTCCCGTTCCAACGTACATCAATTCCAGCCGCATTCCCGGTCAGCAACTTTGCGTTCTCCAGACCTTCGATATTCTTGGTTTGGCTGGCATCCAGAACTCCACTGAATACCGTCTTGCCGTCGGACGAAAGCGAGACCCAGGTTCTTTCGCGCGCGGAAAGGCCAACCGAAAGTTTGGCGGATTCCGGCTTCGGAACATCGGTTGGGAGCGCTACGGCGGTAGCCGGTGCAGAATCGGCAACAGGAGCGGGAGCACTAGGATCACTGGCAGGGGAAACAACGCGACCACTATCCGGCGGTGCACTCGCGGGTGCGGCCTGAACAACTTGAACCGGATCGGGAACGGGTTCGCCGGCGCCCGGTTGGTTTTTCTGCCACCAATGATAGAAGGCGCCGCCACCAGCCAATGTGCTGAGAAGCAGCGCCGCAGCCCACACCGCCCGATTTGGGAAGAGAGAAATCCGGCCTTCCGTTTTCGCAACCTGATAGGAGGCGCTCAAAGCCGGAAGTGGATCCTGCACTTCGGCTGGCATTACCTTTTCGACATCGGGTTCGACGGTGCTGAAGTCAAGGCCAAGTGCATTGGAATACTGTTTCACGAAACTCTTGTAGAAGAAGCTCCCAGGCAGCACAGAAAGGTTATCTTGCTCAATCGCTTCGAGATAGCGTGCGCTGATGCAAGTCTCGCTTGCTATGGCAGAAATGGAGCGATTCTGCCTTTTGCGCTCATTGCGGAGCTTTTCGCCAACAGAGAGCATAGGAATCGACCGGGAAGATGGTCTAAGGCTATAATACTACAGTTGCGGGCAGAGATTCTTAGAGTAACCATCTCCGTGATCGTAGTTAACTTCAATCGGCGGGAGCTTTTACGGGCTTGTCTAGAGTCCTTGGCCCTGCAGAATGCCGTCGTGTTTGAAGTGATCGTAGTGGATAACGGGTCGTCGGACGGCTCGGCGGAGATGGTGGAGAGCAGGTTCGGGCATCATCCGAGGTTTGCTCTGCAACTTATTAGAAATACAGAAAACCGTGGCTTCTGCGGTGCAAATAATCAAGGAATCCGCAGCGCCGCTGGGGATTTTGTGGCCCTCTTGAACAATGATGCCGAGGCCGCGCCGGATTGGCTGGCCGAGCTGTCGAAGGCGTTG
>JANXXV010001051.1 GCA_025350445.1 Bryobacteraceae bacterium
ACGGCGGAGGTCTGAAAGTTCGATTCGACGGCGGCGACGCTTTGCACGAACTCGGGCCGGAGGCCGTTGCGCTTTGCCGCCTCATGGATCATCTCTTGCGGCGTCGCGGCCCTGAGCGTGGCCGCAATCACCGGGGCAGCGGCAGGCTCGGGCGGCGGCGGGGCAATGTACTCTTCCTGCTCGAAGCGGACGATCTTCTCAGCCGGAAGCTTCAGCGTGCCTTGTTTGGTGTGGAGCTCAATCAGCGTACCGGATACCAGATGATAGTCCGAGGCGATGCGGAAGCCGTTTTGCAAAACCGCGAATTCGCCGGCATAGGCATTGGCGGCTGCAAACACAATGAGAGTTAGCCTTTTCACGTGTACCCGTCTATTGTAACTGACGGCCTTTCGGGGTAAGGCGTGCAATGTTTATTTCCGCTCCGTGCCCCTAAACACTGCCGGCCAAAATACGAATTTCATCGCTAGTTCCGTCTTCTGACTTTATTGCCGCCCCCGATCAAGCCCAGATCGACGATCACTGCCACGAACAACACAACCAGGAATGTAGTGTCATGCGGTTGATGCATGTTAGCAAGTACCGTGTAGGCAATCAAAGTGAACGGAAGGAAGAGGAACCCCAGCAGCGGCAAGAGCACGGAATCGTACACGCCGGTGAAGAAAGAGGTGAACAGGTAGAGCAGCACGATGGCAACGCGCGGGAACGCGACAATCAAAATAGCTAGGAAACAAGGCATGGCATCGGCTCCTTTCGATATCATAAAGCATTCACCCTATGACCACCATCACTCATCTGGAATGCAGTGTGTGCGCCAAGCGCCGGGAAGCTGGACAGATTCACAATCTTTGCGAGTGTGGCGGACCCCTGCTGGTCCGCTACAATCTCGCAAAGGCGCGGGACCATCGGCCTACATCCGTGAACAGCATGTGGCGGTATGGCGCGGTGCTGCCGGTGCAATCGGAAGCGAACGTCGTGACTCTGGGCGAAGGGATGACACCGCTGGTGCGCACGGCGAGGCTCGGCAAGCGTCTGGGCGCGGGCGATCTGTGGGTGAAGGACGAAGGCACAAATCCGACCGGGTCTTTCAAAGCCCGCGGCTTGTCGTGCGCGGTCTCGATGGTGAAGGAACTGGGCATTCAAAAGGTGGCCATCCCATCCGCCGGAAACGCCGCAGGGGCGATGTCGGCCTATGCCGCCGCGGCTGGCGTGGAGGCGCATATCTTCATGCCCCGCGACGTACCGCAATCGAACTTCATCGAATGCATGGCAACCGGCGCGCACGTCACCTTGGTTGATGGCCTGATCAGCGATTGCGGCAAGATCGTCGCCGCGCGGAAGGACGCCGAAGGTTGGTTCGATGTCTCCACATTGAAGGAACCATACCGCATCGAGGGCAAGAAGACCATGGGCTACGAAGTGGCCGAACAGTTCGATTGGAAACTGCCCGATGTCATCTTCTATCCAGCCGGCGGCGGCGTTGGCTTGATCGGCATGTGGAAGGCGTTTGAAGAGATGGAGACCATGGGCTGGATCGCCGCCGGCAAGCGGCCGAAGATGATTGCGGTACAGGTGGAAGGCTGCCAGCCGGTGGTTCGTGCGTTCCAGCAGGGCAAAGACCGCACCGAGTTCTGGGACAATGCCTACACCGTGGCCAGCGGCTTGCGCGTACCGAAGCCATTGGGCGACGTGCTGATGTTGAAAGCCATTCGCGACAGCGGCGGTTGTGCCATCGCCGTGACCGACAGCGACATGTTGGATGCCGGAATCGAACTCGCCGGTGATGAGGGAATGTTTGCCGCTCCCGAAGGCGGGGCCTGCGTCGCGGCCCTGAAGCAGTTGCTCGCGTCCGGATTTCTAAAACCGCAAGAGCGCATCGTGATTTACAACACCGGGTCCGGCTTGAAGTATTTGGAAGCGTACTCCACCCGCTATCCCCGGCTCGCGGGCGGGGAGGCCGACAGGCTGGGCGGTTTGATTACTCCGCACTAAGAATTGCTTTCTTAATGTCGAACCGTTCATAATACGGTCTCATCGCTTCGGGGATTCTATGTCGCGTATTATTCGCTGTTCTTTGATTCAGGCAACAAACGTCGCGGCGTCCGATCTGCCGCTGGCCCGGATCAAGCAGGCCATGATCGATAAGCACCTGGAATACATCCGGCAAGCTGCCGAAGCCGGGGCGCAAATCGTCTGTTTGCAGGAGATTTTCTACGGCCCGTATTTTTGCGCGGAGCAGGAAACGCGCTGGTACGATTCAGCCGAAGCGGTGCCAGATGGGCCGACGATCAGGCTGATGCAGGATGTGGCGCGCAAATTCAAAGTGGTGCTGGTGGTGCCGGTTTACGAAGTGGAGCAGCAGGGTATCTACTACAACACCGCGGCCGTGATCCACAACGACGGCAGTTATCTGGGCAAGTACCGCAAGACGCATATCCCGCACGTGGCGCCGGGCTTCTGGGAGAAGTTCTACTTCCGTCCGGGCAATCTGGGCTATCCTGTCTTCGATCTCGGTTTCGCGAAAATTGGCGTTTACATTTGCTATGACCGCCACTTTCCGGAAGGCGCCCGAGCGCTGGGGCTAAACGGCGCGGAGATCGTATTCAACCCTTCAGCCACCGTCGCCGGGCTTAGTGAATATTTGTGGAAGCTGGAGCAGCCGGCGCATGCGGTGGCAAACGGCTATTTCATCGGCGCCATCAACCGCGTGGGTGTGGAAGCGCCTTGGAACATAGGTGAGTTCTACGGAACCAGTTATTTCTGCGACCCGCGCGGGCAGGTGTTCGCGCAGGCGTCGCGCGATAAAGACGAAGTGCTGACGGCCGACCTGGATCTGGACATGATCGCCGAAGTTCGGAAGACTTGGCAGTTCTACCGCGACCGTCGGCCCGATATGTACGGCGCATTGGTGAAACCGTAATGACAAAACAAGAGATCATCCTCGCAAACAAGGAATTTTTATTCCCGTCCGTATTTCACTATTACAAAGAGCCGCTGGTGATCATGCGCGCCAAGGACCAGTATGTGTGGGACGCGGACGGTAACCAGTACCTGGATTTCTTCGGCGGCATAGTCACGGTGAGCGTGGGCCATTGCAACGATCAGGTGAATGCCAAGATTCACAAACAGATGGATACGTTGCAGCATGTCTCCACAGTTTTCGCTAACGAGCCGCAGGCTGCCCTGGCGAAGAAGATGGCGTCCCTCACTCCGGATGGCGCACTGACGAAATCGTTCTTCAGCAACAGCGGCACCGAAGCGAACGAGACGGCGATTCTGGCGGCGCGCTGCTACACGGGCGCCAGTGAAATTGTCGCGTTGCGGCATTCGTATCACGGGCGGTCTTCCATGGCGATGACCATGACCGGTAACGCAACCTGGCGTCTGGGCGGCGTCCCGCAGCCTGGAATCGTTCACGCGCACAACGCCTACTGCTATCGATGCCCGTTCGGACTAACTTATCCATCGTGCGAAGTGCGCTGCGCATCGGACATGGAAGAGTTGATTCGCACCTCCACGTCCGGACGCATTGCCGGATTCATCGCCGAGCCCATCCAGGGTGTCGGCGGGTTCATCACTCCTCCGAAAGAGTATTTTCAGATCGTGGAGAAGATCGTCCGCAACTACGGCGGCATCTTTATCAGCGATGAGGTGCAGACCGCGTGGGGACGTACCGGGCATAAGTGGTTTGGCATCGAGCATTGGGGCGTGGTGCCGGACGTGATCACCAGCGCCAAAGGCCTGGCGAACGGCAGTCCCATCGGCGTTACGGTTGCCAAGGCCGCGGTTGCGGATGCAGTAAAGGGCGTGCAGATCTCCACGTTTGGCGGGAATCCGGTTACGACTACTGCTGCCAAGGCGGTGATCGATTACATCGAAGAACAGAACCTGTTGACAAACACAGCGGAGGTGGGCGCCTACCTGCGGGAGAAACTGCTGGACTTGCAGGACAAGCACGACATCATCGGCGAAGTACGCGGGATGGGCCTGTTGCAAGCGCTGGAACTGGTGGAAGACCGTAAATCGAAAAAGCCCGCGGTTGCCGGCACCTTGGCCATGATGGAGGCGACGCGGGAGAACCGGATTCTGGTAGGCAAAGGCGGGCTTCACGGCAACGTGCTGCGATTATCGCCTCCGATGAATATCACGCGGACCGAAGTGGACGAGTTCGTCAAGCGGTTGGACAAGAGCTTTACGCAGTGTGGGGCCCCGGTGGCGGAGAGCGCGGCGGGGAGCGTGCGGTGACCTCGAACGCTTTCGCGGACCTTCATCCACCGCTGGCAAGTCAGGCGGCGGTGGTGGAGGCGAACCGCTGCCTGTTTTGTTTCGATGCTCCCTGCATGGCGGCTTGCCCTACGCACATTGATGTGCCGCGATTCATCAAGAAGATCGCCAGTGAAAACTTGCGGGGTTCTTCTCTGGCGATTTTGGACGCAAACATCCTTGGGCTGAGTTGTTCTAGAGTCTGTCCGGTGGACGTGCTTTGCGAAGG